>CAIYFE010000150.1 GCA_903925445.1 uncultured Burkholderiales bacterium
CCCGTGGGTGCAAGCGCAATTCCAGTTGAGCCCCAGCGACACGCTGTGGCTGGGGCTGGACCCCACCTGCGCTGGCGTTTTCGGCGTTCCGGTGGGGTTTGCCATGGGCTATGTCTTTAGCCGTATCCATACGCCAAAAAAATAGTTATAATCTTGGGTTTTCCCTTGCCACACTGCGTAGTAGACGCCGCGGGTGGCTTTAACCCTCAAGAGGAGTGTCCATGCGTCATTACGAGATCATTTTGCTGATCCATCCGGATCAAAGCGAGCAAGTTCCAGCCATGCTGGAGCGTTACAAAGGCATGATCACCGCCGGTGGTGGTGCAATTCATCGCGTGGAAGATTGGGGTCGCCGTCAATTGGCTTACCTGATCAACAAGCTCGCCAAAGCTCACTACATTTGTTTGAACATCGAAGCCAATCAAGCCGTCATGTCTGAGCTTGAGCACGCCTTCAAGTTCAACGACGCCGTGTTGCGCCACATGACTGTGCTGAAGAAAAAAGCTGAAACAGGTCCATCACTCATGATGAAAACCGTTGAACGCGAAGAAGCACGCAAGGCACAACAAGCCGAATTCGCGGCTTAAGTCACCTTGCTTCGTGAGGTGTGAACCAACTTGTACTGAACGCTCGCATCGCAGAGGCCTCGGCCATGCGGTACACCCCAGCAGGCTTGCCTGCCTTGGATGTCAGACTCGAACACGAGTCCAGCATTGAAGAAGCGGGGCAACAGCGCCAAGTCAGCTTGGGACTCAAAGCAGTTGCTTTTGGATCATTGGCCGAGCGCCTTGGTTCTCAGTCGCTGGGGAGTTCTTGGCAGTTTTCAGGTTTTTTGGTCACGCCACGCGGCTACAAACACATCGTTTTTCATATCCAAAGTTTTCAGACAATTTCATAGAGGCCCTCATCATGGCTACGTTCAAGAAATTCAACAAAGACAAGCGCCCCAAGCGCAACACCCAATCCCTGTTGTTCAAACGCAAGCGCTTTTGCCGCTTCACCGTCACTGGCGTCGAAGAAATCGACTACAAAGACGTGGACACCTTGCGTGATTTCATCGCCGAAAACGGCAAGATCATCCCCGCACGCCTGACCGGCACACGTGCGATTTACCAACGTCAGCTCAACACAGCCATCAAGCGCGCGCGCTTCTTGGCCTTGTTGCCTTACAGCGACCAGCACAAGATCTAAGGAGAAACAACCATGCAAATCATTCTGCTCGACAAGGTTGTCAACCTCGGTAACTTGGGCGAAATCGTCCGCGTCAAAGATGGCTACGCCCGTAACTTTTTGATCCCTTCTGGCCGCGCACGTCGCGCCACAGACAGCGCGATCAAGGAATTCGAAGCGCGCCGCGCTGAACTCGAAAAAGCAGCCGCCGAGAAATTGGCAGCTGCTCAAGCCCAAGGCGAAAAATTGGCTGGTACCAGCGTCAAACTCAGCCAAAAAGCAGGTGTGGATGGCCGTTTGTTCGGCTCCGTCACCAACTTTGACATCGCTGAAGAATTGAACAAGGCCGGTTACGCCGTGGCCAAAGCCCAAGTGCGCATGCCCACAGGCCCGATCAAGGTCGTTGGCGATAGCACCGTGAGCGTGGCTTTGCATACCGACGTGGTGGTCGACATCACCGTGTCTGTGTACGGCGAAACCGCTTAAGTCTTTGCGACTTCGCACAAGGCCGCTCTTCGGAGCGGCTTTTTGTTTGGGGCTTTCGTTTGTTCACCTCTTATCCACAGACTTATCCTTGTTTTCAGGCGTGTTATCCACGCAGTTATCCCGTGACGATTCTTGTTTCTCGTCGTAGGATGTGCGATCAATAGGATTTTTATGTCAGCCGTTTTTTCCAATCTCGAAGAGAGCTTTTCAACCGATCAGCAAATTGCTCAGTTGCGAATTCCGCCCCATTCGATGGAGGCCGAGTCCAGCGTGTTGGGTGGTTTGTTGTTGGACAACGGCGCTTGGGATCGTGTGGGTGACTTGTTGGTGGATGGCGACTTTTATCGCTACGAACACAAGCTGGTCTATTCGGCCATTGGCGCTTTGATCAACAGCAGTCGCCCCGCCGATGTGATCACGGTGTACGAACACCTGCAAAGCCTAGGCAAGGCTGAAGAAATTGGCGGCTTGGGCTACTTGAACGCCTTGGCGCAATACGTGCCCAGCGCCAGCAACATTCGACGCTACGCAGAAATCGTGCGCGAGCGTTCGATTTTGCGAAAACTGGTGAGTGCCAGCGACGAAATTGCCACCAATGCGTTCAACACCCAAGGTCGTGCGGTGGCGCAAATCTTGGATGAAGCCGAGCAAAAAATCTTCAACATTGGCGAAGAAGGCTCGCGCATGAAGCAGGGCTTTCAGGCCATGCCGCAGTTGGTGGTGGACTTGCTCGACCGCGTGCAAGAGATGGCCGACAACCAAAACGACATC
>CAIYFE010000151.1 GCA_903925445.1 uncultured Burkholderiales bacterium
CATCACCGACGCGATGAAAGGAATGATCATGATCGCCAAGATAATGCCGGCCGACAAAATGCCAATCCCCACAGGTGGACCAGACACCATCGCGCCAAGATAAGGCACGCCAGTCAACAACTTTTGCAAAGGAATTTGCACATAAGTCGACAAAATGGGACCAAAGACAAGCAAGCCCCACATGCCATAAACAATCGACGGAATCGCCGCAAGCAACTCAATGGCTGTGCCCAGCGGGCGTTTGAGCCAAGCGGGCGACAACTCTGTCAAAAACAAAGCAATACCAAAACTGACAGGCACCGCAATCAACAATGCGATCAGCGACGTGGTCAAGGTGCCGTAAATCATCACCAACCCACCGAAGTCGTTTTTGACAGGATCCCACACGGTGCGGGTTAAGAAACCCAAGCCGTAAGCGTGAATGGCAGGCCAAGCGCCATGCACCAACGAGAGCAAAATCCCAAACAACAAAGCAAGCGTCAAACACGCCGCAGCCAACGCAGCCCATCCAAACAGGCGATCAATGAAAGCGCCTAACTTCAAATTGGCGGGAGCAGAAGGCTGTGACATGTTTTGGCTCGAACTTCCGAGGTTAGATTCATCCAACAAAGAGCTAGCATGGCTCGAATAACTGTGGCTGGACATGGTCTAGCGCTTCATCTGGTGAATGTTGATGGATCAGTAAGCGATGGACTTGCCAGCGCCGTCTTTGATTTGACCCCAAGATTTGCGGATCACATCTTTGACTTTGTCAGGCATGGGCACGTAGTCCAAATCGTCAGCTGTTTTGTCGCCGTTTTTGTAAGCCCAGTCGAAGAACTTCAGAGCGGCAGAGCCGTTCTCAGGCTTGTCTTGCACTTTGTGCATCAAGATGAAAGTAGCACCGGTGAGAGGCCAAGAGTCTTTACCTGCTTGGTTGGTCAACACTTGGTAAAAGCTTTTGGTCCAGTCCGCACCCGCAGCAGCAGCTTTGAAGGCCGTGTCATCGGGCGAAACAAAGTTGCCGGCTGAGTTTTTCAACTGAGCGTAGACCATTTTGTTTTGCTTCACGTAAGCGTATTCGACGTAGCCAATCGAGTTGGGCAAGCGGGTCACAAAAGCGGCCACGCCTTCGTTGCCTTTACCACCGGCACCTGTGGGCCAGTTGACTGCCGTGCCGTCACCGACTTTTTCTTTCCACTCTGCATTGACTTTGCTCAAGTAGTTGGTGAACAAGAATGTGGTGCCAGAACCGTCTGAGCGGCGAACCACAGAAATCGCGTCATCGGGCAATTTCACGCTGGGGTTCAAGGCTTTGACGGCGGGGTCTGACCATTTGGTGATCTTGCCCAAGTAGATGTCCGCGATGAGTTCACCGGTCAACTTGAGTTGACCAGGCGCCACACCAGCAATGTTGACCACGGGCACCACACCGCCAATCACGGTTGGGAATTGGAGTTGATTTTTTTGCGCCAAATCTTCATCTTTGAGCGGCATGTCCGAAGCGCCAAAGTCAACTGTTTTCGCATCGATTTGCTTGATACCAGCGCCTGAGCCCACCGATTGATAATTCACTTTGCGACCTGTCGCTTTGTTGTACTCAGCTGCCCACTTGCTGTAGATGGGTGCTGGAAAGCTCGCGCCAGCGCCGGTGATGTCTTGCGCCAAAACGCTTTGACCCGCAAACAAGCCCAATGTCAAGGCCGAGGCGGTCAACAATGAGTGAATCGATACTTTTTTCATGCAACATCCTTAAGGAAAGAAGAATCCTCACTGTATGAAAGGAATGTGACAAGGTCGTGACACTCGAGCTTTTTTGTACTGTAAATCTTATGGTTTCAGTGTTTCTGCAATTTTTTCGGCCAATTCTCTGGCGACTTGTTCGTCTTGCGCTTCGACCATGACACGCACCAAAGGCTCGGTCCCACTGGCTCGGATCAGCACGCGGCCGGTTTGACCTAATTGAGCTTGGACTTCTTTTGTTGCGGCTTGGAGTTTTGGATTGTTTTGCCAATCTTGTCCGGCTTGCAAGCGCACATTGATCAACACTTGGGGAAACAAAGCCACTTGACTGAGCAACTCAGACATGGTGCGTTCGCTGCGAACACAGGCTTGCAAAACTTGCAATGCACTGATCAAACCGTCACCTGTGGTGTGTTTGTCCAAAGCCAGCAAATGGCCTGACCCCTCTCCGCCGAGCAACCAACCTCGCTGTTCAAGTTGCTCCAGCACATAACGGTCTCCTACTTTGGCACGGACAAATTCGACGCCACGTTTTTTCAAAGCGACCTCAACCGCCATGTTGGTCATCAACGTGCCCACCACACCGGGCACCACTTCATCGTTGCCCAATCGGTCATCGGCCATGAGGTAGAGCAACTCGTCCCCGTTGAACAAGCGACCCTGCGCATCCACCATTTGAAGTCGATCGGCGTCACCGTCCAGAGCAACGCCAAAATCTGCTTGATGCGTCTTGACCGCTTGCACCAAGGCTTCGGGGTGTGTCGCGCCAACGCCTTGGTTGATGTTCAGCCCGTCAGGGCTGCAACCGATGGAAACAACTTCAGCCCCCAACTCATGAAACACCTTTGGTGCAATGTGATAGGCCGCGCCGTTGGCTGCATCCACCACAA
The DNA here is from genome assembly GCA_903925445.1 of uncultured Burkholderiales bacterium. GTDB lineage: Bacteria > Pseudomonadota > Gammaproteobacteria > Burkholderiales > Burkholderiaceae_C > Limnohabitans. The sequence continues at coordinate 2,613 of CAIYFE010000151.1, forward strand.
TTTTCAAACCTTTGAGGGTCAAGTCATTGGAGAACGTGCTTTTACAAAACTCGATGTAACGCCCCGCGGCATCATCCAAACGCTTGGTCTTGCCAAGGTTTGCGGAATCAACCCACACAGGCTCATCGTCCAAAGCAGCTTCAACAGCCAACTCCCAAGCGTCGCTGAGTTTGGTGCCTTGAGCGCTGAAAAACTTGATGCCATTGTCGGCAAACGGGTTGTGACTGGCGCTGATCACCACGCCCAAACTGGCACGTTGCGCACGGGTTAAATACGCCACACCAGGCGTTGGCAACGGCCCCAACAGCACCACATTCACACCAGCCGAGTTAAAACCAGACTCCAGGGCTGACTCCAACATGTAGCCCGAAATGCGAGTGTCTTTGCCAATCAACACCGTCGGATGGGCTTCGGTTCGTTTCAGAACACGCCCCACCGCGTGAGCCAAGCGCAAAACAAAATCAGGTGTGATCGGGGCTTGTCCCACCGTGCCGCGAATGCCATCTGTTCCGAAATATTTACGAGTCATGTTTTTTGATTTTTAAAAGCTATTGCTCGATTGTGACAAATTTGCGCTCTTGAGCGCCTGCCAGACCTTGAGGGCTTGGCAGGTTTCTTTGACATCATGAACGCGAAGCACATGCGCGCCTCGCTCAGCAGCCAAGACTGCGGCGGTCACGCTCGGAATCAAACGTTCATGTACTTCGCAGCCTGTCACCACGCCCAAGGATGATTTGCGAGACCAGCCGGCCAAAACAGGGAATCCCAAATCGGCTATTTGTTGCTGTTGCGCAAGTAATGTGAAATTCTGATTCACCGTTTTGCCAAAACCATAACCAGGATCCAAACAAATCCGAGAAGCGTTCACGCCAGCCGACACCAACCAAGCCGCTTGAGTTTGCAAAAAATGCTGCACTTGCAGCGTGACATCGCCTTGCATCGGCGAACTTTGCATGGTGATGGGTTCGCCATGCATGTGCATCGTGCACAAACCGCAATTGGGGTGCGCAGCCACGACTTGAAGGCTACCAAGTTGTCGAAATCCCCAAATGTCATTGAGGATGTCCGCCCCCGCGTCCAATGCTGCTTGCATCACTTGCGGTTTGTAAGTGTCAACCGAAATCGCGACCCCCATCGAAGACGCGGCCTGAATGACAGGAATCAAGCGCTCCAACTCCAACTCAACACCCACAGGCGTTGCCCCCGGGCGGGTGGACTCTGCGCCAATGTCCAAGATGTCAGCACCGTCCTTGATCAACTGCTCACAATGCGTCAAGGCATCACGTGTCGCGTGATGTTGTCCACCATCTGAAAAAGAGTCGGGCGTGACATTGACGATGCCCATGACTCGCGGGCGCGAAAGATCAATCTGCCAGCGTGCGGTTTGCCAAAACATAGGAACACTCACGATGAAAAACGGGGCTTTCGCCCCGTTGTGAACACATGCAACTCAGATCAGGCCGCCGAAGGCGAAGGATCTGCCTGCACAGCAGGTGTACCACCGCTGTCACCACCCGAGGGCGGAATGCGAGGCGTCCAGTCTTTGGGCGGACGAGGCTCACGACCCGCCATGATGTCGTCAAGTTGCTCGGTGTCAATGGTCTCCCACTCCAGCAACGCTTTGGCCATGGCGTGCATTTTGTCGGCGTTTTGTTCAATCAAGCGGCGCGCCAAGTTGTACTGCGCGTCAATGATGCTTCGCACTTCCATGTCCACTTTTTGCATCGTGGCTTCGGACATGTTGGTGGTCTTGGTCACCGAGCGACCCAAAAAGACTTCGCCTTCGTTTTCGGCGTAAACCATGGGCCCCAAAGCTTCGGTCATGCCGTATCGCATCACCATGTCGCGCGCAATCGATGTGGCGCGTTCAAAATCGTTGCTCGCACCAGTGGTCATTTGGTTCATGAACACTTCTTCGGCAATACGTCCACCAAACAACATGCTGATTTGATTGAGCATGTAGTCGCGGTCATAGCTGTAACGGTCTTTTTCAGGCAAGCTCATGGTCACGCCCAAAGCACGACCACGCGGGATGATGGTCACTTTGTGCACAGGATCGCACTTGGGCAACAGCTTGCCAATCAACGCGTGGCCCGACTCGTGATAAGCCGTGTTGCGACGTTCTTCCTCGGGCATGACCATGCTTTTACGCTCGGGGCCCATCAGAATTTTGTCTTTGGCTTTTTCGAAATCTTGCATTTCCACCACGCGCGCATTGCGACGCGCAGCCATCAAAGCAGCTTCGTTGCACAAGTTGGCCAAATCAGCGCCGCTCATACCGGGAGTGCCGCGTGCAATCACGCCGGGATTCACGTCTTGACCAACGGGCACTTTGCGCATGTGAACATTCAAAATTTGCTCACGACCGCGAATATCGGGCAAAGTCACGTAGACCTGGCGGTCAAAGCGACCAGGACGTAACAGTGCGGCATCCAAAATATCGGGGCGGTTGGTGGCGGCCACCACAATCACGCCAAGGTTGGTTTCAAAACCATCCATTTCAACCAGCATTTGGTTGAGCGTTTGTTCACGTTCGTCATTGCCACCGCCCAAGCCTGCACCGCGCTGGCGACCCACTGCGTCGATTTCATCGATGAAGATGATGCAAGGTGCATTCTTTTTGGCGTTTTCGAACATGTCGCGAACGCGAGCAGCACCCACACCGACAAACATTTCAACAAAGTCCGAACCGGAAATGCTAAAGAATGGGACTTTGGCCTCGCCTGCAATGCCTTTGGCCAACAAAGTTTTACCTGTTCCAGGTGGCCCCACCAAGAGCAAGCCTCGCGGGATGCGTCCACCCAATTTTTGGAATTTTTGCGGGTCTTTCAAGAAGTCGACCACTTCTTTGACTTCTTCTTTGGCTTCATCGCAACCGGCCACATCGGCAAATGTGACTTGGTTGTTGTTTTCGTCGAGCATGCG
>CAIYFE010000152.1 GCA_903925445.1 uncultured Burkholderiales bacterium
GGCAAGTGTGCAGCCCACGCGCGCGCGCCGCCAACATGATGTTTTGCACAAACATGCCGTAATCAAACAAAGAACCGCGCCCCATCACTGGATCGATGGTGAACATCATGCCCACCGGCGCATCAAAGAATTTGAAATTGCGTTGGTGCTGCGCATGCATTTTGTCTTTGTCGGCTTTGCCAATGCCCAGCAAACCATACAAGCCCCAACCGTTTTCACGGCGGCGATCGATGTAGGGGCTGACCCATTTTTCGGGGTAGTAATCGTATTGTTCTTGGTATTGCTGCGCCAGTTCTGGATTGGCACGCATGGCTTCGTGCGCGGCGCAGACTTTTTCCACCAAACTGTCACGGCTTGCGCCTTGCAACACATAGACCTTCCAAGGTTGGGTGTTGGTGCCTGAAGGCGCGCGGCTGGCGACTTGCAAAATGTCGGTGATCAACTCGCGCGAAACAGCTTGCTGCGTGAAGGCACGCGCTGACATGCGCGAGGTGATCGCGTGATCGACGGCGGCGACTTCTTGTGGGTGACTCATACCAATTGCTCCAAAACAGTTTTCAGGTTGATGGGCAAAGCCTGCACCGGACGGCGGCTTTGTTTGTCGACGTACACATGCACAAAGTGACCGCGTGCCGCGCACAAAGGCTCACCTTGGGCAAACAAAGCCACTTCGTAGCGCACGCTGGAGCTGCCCAACTTGGCCACACGAATGCCGGCTTCAATGATTTGCGGAAACGCCAGCGGCGCGAAATAGTTGCATTGGGTTTCAATCACCAACCCAATGGTTTGGCCGTGGTGAATGTCCAGCGCGCCTTGTTCAATCAGGTGCGCGTTGACCGCGGTGTCAAACCAGCTGTAATACACGACGTTGTTCACGTGTCCATACACATCGTTGTCCATCCAACGCGTGTCAATGCGTCGAAACACTTTGTACGCGCTGCGCGGCTCGGCTTGGGGTCGGGTGGGTGTTGAACTCATACACCGCGATTTTGCCAGCGTTGCCAATACGCATAGGCGACACGGTAGGTATTGACTTGCACCTGCACGGTGTCTTCCAAACGCTCGCCATAGCCCCCCGCCATGGAAAACGCCAAAGGAATGCGCCGCTGATACGCCCAATCCATCACACGCCGATCGCGTGCCTCTAGCCCGTCAAAGCTCAAACGCAAACGTCCCAATCGGTCGCCTTCGTGCGGATCGGCGCCTGCCAAATACATCACCAAATCGGGTTCAAAACGAATGGCCAACTCGTCCAAGGCGTGATCCAGGGCTTGCAGGTAAGCGTCATCGGCGCAATCGTCGGGCAATTCGACATCCAAATCGCTTTGTTCTTTGGCAAACGGAAAATTGCGCGCCCCATGCAGCGACAGCGTAAACACGTGGTCATCTTTGGCAAAAATTCGCGCAGTGCCGTTGCCTTGGTGCACATCCAAATCCACGATGGCCACTCGCAACGGTTTTTTGTAACGGCGCGACCACTCGGCTTGCATCAAACGCGCGGCCACCGCCGCATCATTGAACACACAAAAACCGCTGCCTTTGTCGGCATACGCGTGGTGCGTGCCTCCGGCCAAATTGGCCGACACGCCCTGCCCTTCAAACAACGCGGTGCGCGCCGCCATGATGGTGGCGCCCGCAGAACGGCGCGAACGTTGCACCATTTCGGGCGACCAAGGAAATCCAATTTCTTTTTGCGCGGCTTCGCTCAAAGTGCCGTTGATCACCGATTGAATGTAAGTGGGCGTATGCACCAACGCCAACTCGCCATCGCTGGCCGGTGGCGCAACGTGCATTTCAATTTGTGGCATTTCGCGCAGCAAACGATCCCGCAGCGCACGGTATTTGGGCA
>CAIYFE010000153.1 GCA_903925445.1 uncultured Burkholderiales bacterium
ATTGGCTTTGGCCACTTCGTTGTCGTATTGACCCGCAGAAGTCCAACCCAATTTACCGCCGTAGCTGCCCAAGCCTGGGTAGGCCAATCCATACACCACCGCAAAAACGATGGTGATGATGAACAGCCACAACCACCAGCGTGGCAAGGGGTTGTTCATCTCAGACAAAGTCTCGTCCCAAACATGGCCTGTTGTGCCATCTTCTGAGTTGTGGGTAGAGACTTTAACTTTTGCTGAAAACCACAACAAAAAGATGCAATAAACAATACCGAGTATTGAAATGGCAGCCACAAACAGCGACCAAAAATTACTTGTGAAATCACTCATGATTCGATTCCTTTAACGGGCTTTGTTGGGCCTCAGTCTTGATCGAAGGGCAGCTTGGCTGCCTCATCGAAATTTTCTTTATTACGTTTAGAGAAAGCCCAAACCAAGATGCCGATGAAAACAGCAAACGAAATCACTGTTGTTATCGCGCGCAAGTCATTGACATCCATCGCTGTCTCCTTATTTGAGTGCTCGACCCAAAGACTGCAGGTAAGCAATCACAGCTTCGATTTCTGTTTTGCCCGCCACATCTTCAGAAGCCTTGGCAATCTCTTCGTCGCTGTAAGGCACGCCAACTTTGCGCAAAGCCGCCATGTGTGCGCCAATGGTTGTTTCATCGACTTTGTTGGTCAACAGCCAAGGGTACTCAGGCATGATCGATTCAGGCACCACATCGCGTGGGTTGTTCAAGTGCACGCGGTGCCACTCATCGCTGTAACGACCGCCCACACGTGCCAAATCGGGTCCGGTGCGCTTGCTGCCCCATTGGAAGGGATGGTCATACACCGACTCGCCCGCCACCGAGTAGTGGCCGTAGCGCAGAGTTTCAGCGCGGAAAGGACGAATCATCTGTGAGTGGCAGTTGTAGCAACCTTCACGGATGTAAACATCGCGACCCGCCAACTGCAACGCCGTGTAGGGCTTGACGCCTTCAACGGGTTCGGTGGTGGATTTTTGGAAAAACAAAGGCACGATCTCTACCAAGCCGCCAAAAGCGACGGCGATCAAGATCAGCACGATCATCAAAAAGTTACTGGTCTCCACGCGCTCGTGGGAAAGACCTTGGGTTTTGTGTTCAGACATTGGGTGTTCCTCAAGCGTGAGCAGGTGCTGGAATTGCGATGGCTTTGGGCTCGCCGTTGAGCGCGGTCATCAACACGTTCCAGAGCATCATCAACATGCCGCCCAAGTAGAGCAAGCCGCCAAACGTACGGATCACGTAGAAAGGATGAGCTGCTTTGACGCCTTCCACAAAGGTGTAAGTCAAAGTGCCATCGGGGTTGATCGCACGCCACATCAGACCTTCCATCACACCGGCAATCCACATCGAAGCGATGTAGAGCACGATGCCAATGGTGGCCATCCAAAAATGCAACTCAATGGCTTTGACGCTGAACATTTGTTTGCGTCCAAAGAGTTTGGGAATCAGGTAATACAAAGACCCCATGGACACCAAGCCCACCCAACCCAAAGCGCCAGAGTGCACGTGACCCACGGTCCAGTCGGTGTAATGGCTCAAAGCGTTGACGGTTTTGATCGCCATCATGGGGCCTTCGAAAGTTGACATGCCGTAGAACGACAAAGACACGATCAAAAAGCGCAAGATGGGGTCATCGCGCAACTTGTGCCATGCGCCAGACAAGGTCATGATGCCGTTGATCATGCCGCCCCAGCTAGGCGCCAAAAGCACCAAGGAAAACACCATACCCAAAGACTGCGTCCAATCGGGCAACGCGGTGTAGTGCAAATGGTGAGGACCCGCCCACATGTACGTGAAGATCAACGCCCAAAAGTGAACGATGGACAAACGGTAAGAGTAAACAGGCCGCTCGGCTTGTTTGGGGATGAAGTAATACATCATGCCCAAAAAGCCGGCGGTCAAGAAAAAGCCCACGGCGTTGTGACCGTACCACCACTGCACCATCGCATCTTGTGCGCCAGCGTAAGCAGAATAAGACTTCATCCAACCCGCAGGAATGGCCGCGCTGTTGACAATGTGCAACAAGGCAACGGTCAAGATGAACGCGCCAAAGAACCAGTTGGCCACATAAATGTGTTTGACCTTGCGGGTGCCCACGGTGCCAAAAAACACAATCGCGTAACTCACCCACACCACAGCGATCAACAAGTCAATGGGCCACTCCAACTCGGCGTATTCTTTGCCCTGGGTGAAACCCAAAGGCAAGCTAATGGCCGCGGCCAAAATGACCAATTGCCAGCCCCAAAACGTGAAGGCGGCCAACTTGGGCAAGAACAAGGTCGTGTGGCAAGTGCGCTGCACCACGTAGTAGCTGGTCGCAAACAGTGCGCATCCGCCAAACGCAAAAATCACCGCATTGGTGTGCAGTGGGCGCAAACGGCCAAAAGTCAGCCATGGAATACCAAAGTTCAGTTCGGGCCAGGCCAGTTGGGCGGCGATGAACACGCCCACCAACATGCCAACCACGCCCCAAACCACCGCCATGATGGAAAACTGCCGAACAACGGTATCGCTGTACACGGCCTGTTGTGATGAGTTCATCGGTCACCTTTCATTTTTCAAACAGTATCCTCAAGAAGCCTGCAAGGCGCCTTGATTCAAATCAATCATCTTTAAGAATCCGCTCGCCTTCTTGCTCCACGCTGTCAAATTGACCACTTTGCACAGCCCACCAAAGGCCGATCAAGATGCAAAGCACCAACATGACCGAGAGCGGAATCAGCAGATACAAAATATCCATCAGCTCACTCTTGACAAACGTAAAGCATTCAGAACCACCCACAAAGAACTACCGGCCATTCCCAGCCCCGCAGCCCAAGCGGGCAACCAACCCAAAGCGGCCAACGGCACACACACCACGTTGTATGCCGCTGCCCAAACCAAGTTTTGTCGCACCACTCGCATGGTGCGACGCGCCAAGCCCAGACTTTGAGCGACCACCGACAAGTGCGCGCCCATCAACACAAAATCCGACTTGGACTGCGCCAAAGCCGCCGCTTGTCCAAAAGCCATCGACACATGCGCACCGGCCAAGACAGGTCCATCGTTGAGCCCATCTCCCACCATCACCACGCGGTGACCGTTTGCCTGCAAATGCTGCAAATGCGCCAATTTTTGTTGCGGACTGCAAGCCCCAAACGCCTCATTCAGTTGCAATTGCTGCGCAACTTGACGCACCGCTTGGGTTTGATCGCCAGACAACAACTGAACGCGAACGCCCATGTTTTTTAAAGCCTGAACGGTTTGCTGGGCATCTTCACGCACATCCTCGGTGAACGACCAAGAGGCCAACCAGCGCTCCCGATCGCACAAATGGACTTGCGCATGCTCAGCAAACCTAGGGATTGTACTAAGCCATTCTTGACAAAAACTTGCAGAACCCAGTCGAATCTCAAAATTTACAAAGCCCTGCAAGCCCGCACCGATGATTTCTTGCACATCGCGCGCTTGAAGTTGTGGGTTTGATGGGTTGTCACCCGCATGCACCAAAGCCTTGGACAAAGGATGCAGCGAATTTTTGGCCAATGCGCTTGCCATGCCCAGCGCGACTTCTGGCGTGATGTCCGAAGCCGTCCAGACTTGATCGACGCGTTGCGCGTCGCGGGTCAAGGTGCCAGTTTTGTCAAAAATCACCACATCCACCTCGGCCAAAGTTTCCAAGGCTTGCAAATGCCGCACCAACACGCCACGGCGCGCCAAAGCACCCGCAGAGGCCAACATCGCCGCAGGCGTTGCCAAAGACAAGGCACAAGGACAAGTGACCACCAAAACGGCCACCGCAATCATCAGCGCGTGATTGGGATTGGTGGGCCACCAATACGCTGCGGCCAAAACCGCCAACAGCACAACGCCGATCAAAAAGGGTTTGGCCATGCGATCGGCCAAGGCGGCTAAACGCGGTTTGTGCAGCGAGGCCTCTTCCATCAACGCGACAATTTTTGAAAACTGCGTGTCTTGCCCCACCTGCGTGACCCGCACCAACACTTGGGCAGATAAATTGCTGCTGCCCGCCACCACATGGTCGCCAGGCTTGCGTGCTTGGGGTCGCGATTCACCGGTGAGCAAGGCCTCATCCACCAAAGTCTGCCCGGCCAACACTTGCGCATCGGCGGGAAAACTTTGCCCCGGCAAAATTTGCACCACATCGCCCACCAACAAACGCCGAATCGCCACTAACTCAAACTCGCCGTTGGCTTGTTGGCGCAAAACGCTTTCGGGCAATCGGTTCATCAACGCATCCAATGCGCCCGCGGTGCGATCACGCAAACGCAACTCCAACCAGCGCCCGGTCAGCAAGAAAAACACAAACATGGTCAAAGAGTCGTAATACACCTCGCCACCAAATCGACCCGAGGGTTCAAAAGTCGCGGCAGAACTCAGCGCAAAGGTGATGACCATGCCCAAGGCCACCGGAAAATCCATGCTGATGCGACGCAAGCGAATGTCGCGCAACGCACTGGCAAAAAATGGTCCGCACGAAAAAAACAGCACCGGCAAACTCAACACCCAAGAGGCCCAGCGCAACAACTGCACCATGTCGGGCGTGATGTCTCCGGGCTTTGCCACATAGCTGGGGTAGGCATACATCATGACTTGCATCATGCAAAAACCCGCCACCAACCAACGCCACAAGGCTTGACGGGTTTGTATCAAACGCGCTTGGCGCTGCACGTTGTCGGCCGCAGGCAAGGCGCTGTAGCCCGCATCGGCAATGGCTTGAAACCAACGAGAAGGTAGAACTTTGGCTTGCGACCACACCACTTTGGCGCGGTGCGTGGAAGCGCTGACTTCGACCGACTGCACACCGGGCACAGCCATCAGCGCTTGCTCGATGTTGAATGCGCAAGCCGCGCAATACATGCCTTGGATGACCACATGCGAATGCCACAACGCATCCGAGGAAGCATCGGCGGGAGATTGTTGTTGGCTGAAACGCAACCACTCTTGCTTCTCATCGAGGAGGGCTGCAGCAGTTAAATCGAAAGACATACGAGGTGAGAGGCTAACCAGTTTTGATGGAACGAGCTTGACTTGCATCAAAACTTCTGTTGACTCGCTTGGGGTAAGCTGGAGTCGTTTAACAACGAGGAGACCCTGTCATGTACAAACGCATTTTAGTCGCCACCGATGGTTCCACTTTGTCAAAAAAAGCCATTGGCAGTGCCATCGAACTTGCCGCACTCAACGGTGCTGAGTTGGTCGCCATCAAGGTCACGCCCCGTTACCCACAAAGCTACTTTGAGGGATCGTTGCCTTTGAACCCCAATGAAATTGCAAAGATCGAAAAGCAATGGACAGACGATGCGCAAAAAACCTTAGACGCCATTGTCAAAGTCGCCAGCAAACATGGCGTCAGCGCCAAAGGCGTGGTGGTCAGGTCTGACATCGTCTCAGATGCGTTGATCGCAGCTGCCAAAAAACACAAGGCCGATTTGATCGTGATGGCCTCACACGGTCGCCGTGGCATCAAGCGTTTGTTGCTGGGCAGTGAAACCCAACAAGTCTTGACCCACAGCCACCTGCCCGTGTTGGTGTTGCGTTAACTTCAGGCCGTGATGTGTGCCTTGGCGGCTTGGTATTCGCGTTTCAAACGCGCCACCAAGTCGGCCGCAGGCACCACGGCTTTGACCGCGCCAATGCCCTGCCCGCAACCCCAAATGTCTTTCCATGCTTTTTTGGCGTCACCGCCAAAATTCATTTTGCTGGGGTCGCTTTCTGGCAAGTGATCGGGGTCTAAGCCCGCATTGCGAATGGACGGTGCCAAATAGTTGCCGTGCACGCCAGTGAACAAATTGCTGTAAACAATATCGTCCGAATTCGCATCCACCACGGCTTGTTTGTATTCTTCGGCGGCACGCGCTTCTTCGGTGGCAATGAAGGCCGAGCCAATGTAGGCAAAGTCCGCACCCATGGCCTGCGCAGCCAAAACAGCGCCGCCTGTTGCAATAGAACCGCTCAAAGCCACGGGGCCATCGAACCATTCGCGAATTTCTTGAATCAATGCAAACGGGCTTTTCACCCCTGCATGACCGCCAGCACCTGCGGCCACTGCGATCAAACCATCGGCGCCTTTTTCAATGGCTTTTTTGGCGAACTTGTTGTTGATGATGTCGTGCAACACCACGCCGCCGTAGCTGTGCGCCGCTGCATTGACGTCTTCGCGCGCGCCCAACGACGTGATGATGATGGGCACTTTGTATTTGACGCACAACGCCATGTCGTGCTCCAAACGGTCGTTGCTTTTGTGCACGATTTGGTTGATGGCAAACGGCGCCGCAGGTTGATCGGGATGATCGCGGTTGTGCTTGGCAAGCGCCTCGGTGATTTCAATCAGCCACTCCTCCAATTGCTCGGCAGGACGCGCATTGAGCGCAGGCATAGAGCCCACCACACCGGCCTTGCACTGTGCAATCACCAACTTGGGATTGCTGATGATGAACAAAGGCGAGGCAATGACGGGAAATCTGAGTTGCTGAAATACAGCGGGCAATTTGGACATGGTGTCTCCGTTTTATTTTTAAAAATTAAAAAGCGTCCAAAGCCATCTCGACCACGCTGTCTGCACCTTCGACGATGCTGTCACGCACGCCAGGCACTTTGGACAAAATGTGATCGGCATAAAAACGCGCGGTGGTGATCTTGGCTTGCATGAACGCGCTGTCGTGACCTTGCGCCAACTGCTCTTGTGCCACCAACAAAGCACGTCCCATTTGCCAGCCGGCCACCAAATTGCCCGTGAGCATCAAATAAGGCACGCTGCCTGCAAAAGCCGCATTGGGATTGCCTTTGGTATTGGCCACCACAAACTCGACCACATCCAAGAAGGCTTCACGCGCTGCTTTCAAACGCTTGGCCACGGCTTTAGCGGCCTCGCTGCCTTGTTGCAACAAAGCTGCCTCGGTGTTGGCAATTTGAGCTGCAATGGCTTTGGCCGTTGCCCCACCATCGCGTGAAGTTTTGCGCCCCACCAAGTCGTTGGCTTGGATGGCGGTTGTGCCTTCGTAAATGGTCAAAATTTTTGCATCGCGGTAGTGTTGCGCGGCGCCTGTTTCTTCAATGAAGCCCATGCCGCCGTGCACTTGCACACCCAGGCTGGTGACTTCCAGACTCATCTCGGTGCTAAAGCCTTTGACCAAAGGCACCAAGAATTCATAAAACGCCAAATTGTCTTTGCGCACCGCAGCATCGGGGTGATGGTGCGACGCATCGTAAGCCGCAGCAGCCACACTGGCCATGGCGCGACAGCCTTCGATGTTGGCACGCATGGTGAGCAACATGCGACGCACGTCAGGATGGTGAATGATGGCGCCGCTGGTTTTTAAGCTGCCATCGACGGGGCGGCTTTGCACGCGTTCGCGAGAAAAAGTCACCGCCTTTTGGTAAGCGCGTTCGGCAATCGAGATGCCTTGCACGCCCACCGCGTAGCGAGCCGCGTTCATCATGATGAACATGTATTCCAAACCACGGTTTTCTTCGCCCACCAAAAAGCCCAGCGCGCCACCGTGGTCGCCGTATTGCAGCACCGCTGTGGGGCTGGCTTTGATGCCCATTTTGTGTTCGATGCTCACGCAATGCACATCGTTGCGCGCGCCCAGCGAACCATCGGCATTAACCATGAACTTGGGCACCACAAACAAGCTGATGCCTTTGACGCCTTCAGGCGCACCTTGCACACGCGCCAACACCAAATGGATGATGTTTTTGGCCATGTCGTGCTCACCATAGGTGATGAAAATTTTGGTGCCAAACACTTTGTAAGTGCCATCGGGCTGAGGCTCTGCGCGGGTGCGCACAGCCGCCAAATCGGAGCCCGCTTGTGGCTCAGTCAAGTTCATGGTGCCCGTCCATTCGCCCGACACCAATTTTTCTAAGTACGTGGCTTTGAGCGCATCTGAACCTGCGGTGAGCAAGGCTTCAATGGCGCCGTCGGTCAACATGGGGCACAACGCAAAACTCATGTTGGCCGAGTTGAGCATTTCACCGCAAGCCGCGCCTATGGTTTTGGGCAAACCTTGACCACCGTAATCGGCGGGATGCTGCAAACTTTGCCAACCGCCTTCGCGGAATTGGTCGTAGGCTTGTTTGAAACCCGGCGTGGTGGTGACTTGGCCTTCTTTGAAAAACGAAGGGTTTTTGTCGCCTTCCCAATTGAGCGGAGCCAACACCTCGCCGGTCAACTTGGCGCATTCTTCCAACACCGCTTGCGCGGTTTCGATGCCTGCGTCTTCAAAACCAGGAATTTGTGCGATTTGCTCCAAGCCAGCCAAATGCTGGATGTTGAACATCATGTCTTTGACAGGGGCGATGTAACTCATGGGGACTTCTCCAAAACTCAATTCAAAAAATTCAAAAACCTAATAAAAAAGGCACCCCGAAGAGTGCCTTGGCGCGCCGCGCTTACAGCGCAGCAACCAACTCTGGCACCGCGACAAACAAGTCGGCTTCTAAACCGAAATCGGCCACGGAGAAAATGGGCGCTTCTGGATCTTTGTTGATGGCCACGATGACTTTGCTGTCTTTCATGCCCGCCAAATGCTGAATGGCACCGCTGATGCCGCACGCCACATAAAGTTGAGGCGCAACAATTTTGCCGGTTTGACCCACTTGCCAATCGTTGGGCGCATCGCCTGCATCGACCGCAGCGCGGCTGGCCCCCAAAGCTGCACCCAATTTGTCGGCCAAGGGCATCATGACTTCGTTGAATTTTTCGGCGCTGCCCAACGCACGACCACCCGAGACGATGATTTTTGCGGCTGTCAATTCGGGGCGATCGTTTTTGGTCACTTCGCGACCCACAAAATGGCTTTTGCCCGAATCGCTGGCCGCAGCCACGGTTTGCACCGCAGCTGAACCGCCGGTGGCCGCTGCTGCATCAAAACCCGTGGTACGCACGGTGATGACTTTGACCGCATCGGTGGATTGAACCGTTGCAATGGCGTTGCCCGCATAAATGGGACGCTCAAAAGTGTCAGCGCTGTCCACTTTGGTGATGTCGCTGATTTGCGCCACATCCAATTTAGCAGCAACACGTGGCGCTACGTTTTTGCCGCTGGCTGTTGCAGGAAACAAAATGTGGCTGTAAGCGCTGGCAGCGGCCAACACTTGCGCGGCCAAGTTTTCTGCCAAACCTTCAGCCAAGCTGGCGCCATCGGCGTGAATGACTTGCGTCACACCCGCAATTTGTGCCGCAGCCGCAGCCGCAGCCGCCGCGTTGTGTCCGGCCACCAACACATGCACATCACCACCCACGGCCAAAGCAGCGGTCACGGTGTTCAGAGTAGACGCTTTGATCGAAGCGTTGTCGTGTTCAGCAATCACGAGAGAAGTCATGTCAATTCCTCACTAATTCTTGGTTGGGTCAGATCACTTTGGCGTCGTTTTTGAGCTTGGCCACCAAAGTTGCCACATCGGGCACTTTGATGCCAGCGCTGCGCTTGGGTGGCTCGCTGACTTTGAGGGTTTTGATGCGTGGGCTCACGTTCACACCCAAATCTTCGGGCTTGAAGACATCGAGTTGTTTTTTCTTGGCCTTCATGATGTTGGGCAAGGTGACGTAGCGGGGTTCGTTCAGGCGCAAATCGGTGGTCACCACCGCAGGCAAGCTGATAGAAAGTGTTTCAAGTCCGCCATCGACTTCGCGGGTGACGCTGGCTTTGCCATCGGCAATTTCAACTTTGGAAGCAAAAGTGGCTTGGGGCAAATCGGCCAGAGCGGCCAACATTTGACCGGTTTGGTTGCAATCGTCGTCAATGGCTTGTTTGCCCAAAATGACCATGCCGGGTTGTTCTTTGTCCACCAAGGCTTTGAGCAATTTGGCCACGGCCAAAGGTTGCAGTTCTTCGGCAGTTTCGACCAAGATGCCACGGTCTGCGCCAATGGCCATCGCGGTGCGCAAGGTTTCTTGGCATTGCGCCACACCGCATGACACAGCGATCACTTCGCTGACCACGCCTTTTTCTTTGAGACGAACCGCTTCTTCCACAGCGATTTCGTCAAACGGGTTCATGCTCATTTTGACGTTGGCGATGTCCACGCCCGAGTTATCCGACTTGACGCGGACTTTGACGTTGTAGTCCACCACGCGTTTGACAGCGACCAAAACCTTCATGGCAACAGCTCCAGAGTTTGAAAGAAAACAGATTGACGTTTACGTAAACGTCACATTGTAGGATAAAGAAACGGTTTTTTTAGAACGACCGTGCTTTTTTTGCAATTGTCGCCGAAAACCCCGTCAGCTCAGCTTAAGGAATTCACCGAGGCTTGGTGCACAACCACCTCCTGCGCCGCCGATGAAAGCATGACATTGGCTTGTCGCAAGGCATGCAACGCGGCAATGTTGACTTGCGAACGCGCCAACATTTGCCCTTTGGTGGCATCTTCGATCC
>CAIYFE010000154.1 GCA_903925445.1 uncultured Burkholderiales bacterium
TATTTCAGAAAAAGACTTTCACTCGCATTAAAATTAATTTAAGATTTAATTTGACAGAAAATTAGTAGAATTAGGGTGTAATTTCTGAATTGCAATGCTAAAAATTCTATTTCACCATCACAAATCCAAGGCGTTTGCGCAAAAGAGTTTGGTCTTGCTCGCCTCGTTGATGGGGTTGGCGGTGGTGCTTTTGGCTTTGGCCATGGCACTGCCCGCGCCCTTGCATGCACGCTCAGCCCATTTGGCCTTGTTGGTGTGGATCGCGGGTGTTTATGTGTTGCTTGAGTTGAAGGTGACCGAAAAAAAACTGGCGCATGTGTTGTTGTTGGGGCTTTACGGTCACTTCATCTACATCAGTTTTTACAGTGGTGGCGTGCATTCGCCGGCCATGAGTTGGTTGCTGGTCTTGCCCTGCACCACTTTGCTGCTGGGCTTAGCTGCCACAGCGTTTTGGTTGCTCATTTCAATGGCTTGCATCGTGGGGTTCACGGCCGCTGAAGTGCTGGGCTTGATGCACACACAGTTGTTGGCACCCAGCATGTCTGCGTGGGTCAGTGGCATGAACATCAGCATGTTGCTGGCGGTGGCCTTTTTCGTCACCCGCTATGAGCAACTCAATCGCTCGCACATTCAAAACTTGTTGAATCAAACGCAAACGCTGACCCAAGTGCAGCAGCAGTTGATCAAGGCGCAGTCGCACAAAGACGAGTTCATCGCGGTGGTCAGCCATGGATTGCGCACCCCCATGAACACGGTTTTGGGGTTTTCAGAGTTGCTCAAGGATTTGCTGCCCTCGCAAAAATCCAAAGACATCATCGAGCACATTCAGCAGTCCGCGCGTCAACTGTTGCAAGTGATCTCGGACATTTTGGATTTCTCGCAACTCAAGGCCAACAAGCTGAGCTTGGTCAAAGAAAGTGTCAACCCACGTTTTGTGATCGAGCACGCCAAGCAAAAATTTGCCGAGCAAGCCCAGCAACGGGGGCTGGAATTTCGGGTGTCTATCGACCCCAACACGGTCAATCATGTCTACATCGATGAGTTGCGCATCTCTGAGGTGTTGGATCAATTGCTCAGCAACGCCTTGAAATTCACCGCCCACGGCCACATCCATGTGTCCTTGCGCTGCGAGGGTGAGCATGTGGTGATTGGCGTGAGCGATACGGGCATTGGCATCGACGAGCACCAACTGGAGCGTATTTTTGCGGGCTTTCAACACGGCAGCACCGAGGTGCAGCGGCGCTATGGCGGCACGGGCTTGGGGCTATCCATTTGCAAGCAGTTGGTCGAACTGCACCAGGGCACGATGGGCTTGAGCAGTCAAATCCAACAAGGCTCACACTTTTGGATGGCCTTGCCCATCGATGCACGCTTGCTGCCCAACCCAGCGCAAAACACCAGCCCCGCTGAGTCGCCCAACGTGGTGGCAAAAAACTGGTTCATCCAGCACAAAATCAAACTGCACCACTGGCTCAAATCCAAGCAACACACGGTCTTGCAAGACGATGACTCCAAAGCCTACATTTTCATGGTGTTCATTTTTTTGCTCATCAGTGGCACGGCTTTTTATTCGTATACCGCGCCCTACCCTGAGGCGGCCATTACCAATGCGTTGTTGAGCTGCGTTTTGTTGTTGGGCGTCATCTTGCAAGTGGTGGGCGTTCGATTGGATTGGATCGTCAACGCCATCTTGGCTTATGGCTGCTTGCACATTGTGACGCTGTCCATGTATTCGGGGGGCGCCATGTCCATCACCTCGCTGTGGCTGACTTTGATTCCGCTGGCGCCGCTGTATTTGTTCGATCGGCAACGGGTTATTTTTTGGCTCATCACGCCCATGCTTTGTTATGCCTTGCTGGCCTATTGCACCGCCTACGATTTAGCGCCGGTGCCGCCGCGCGCCGCCGTCAAAGATGCGTTGTGGACCGCGTCCAATTTGGTGGCCCTGACCTTGTTGGTTTTGTTCTTGCCGTTTCTGTACAAAATGATTCGCAAGCACACCAAAAAAAGTTTGAAACAACAAAATGAGCGGCACAAACAAGCCAAGCAAGCCTTGCTGGCCGAGCAAAAACTCAAAAACGAATTCA
>CAIYFE010000155.1 GCA_903925445.1 uncultured Burkholderiales bacterium
CATGTCGATGCCCGCTTGTTGGGCGTATTGACCCATCAAGGCAAAGTGATGCACGGTGTGTGAAGACAAAAACAACAATTCGCGCCCCAGGCTGGTGTGGGTGGTGATTTCCAATTCGCCGTGCGTCCCCGTTTTGAGCACGGCCGACAGACTGGAATCCAAGCGCCAAGATTTTGCCAGACGACGTTGCAGCAACTCGGCGATCAGCTTTTGCAATTTGGCTGCCGCCATGTCGGCAATGTTTTGCAGCGCCAAATCGCGTTCGCGGTCGTCGTAACAAACGCTGGGGCTCAAACCGTCGAGCGCGTTGAGCAAGGCGGTGTAATGCTCCATGATGTGGCGCAGGTGTGGACCCAGCGCTTGCGAAAAGCTAAATCCCGAAGGAGCCTCTTTTTGAATGCGTTGCACCAAGGTCAGTGCTTGCATGAGCAAATGCGCGTTGTATTGCCAAAGCTGCATCAGCTGTTCATGCGACGTATTGCGCTGTGATGGCATGACTTTTTACTCAAGGCTCAATCGGTGGTGGGATACAAAGGCGTGAGTTCGTTTTCACGGCGATGCCATTGACGAAATTCCTGCCAACTCAAGGGTTCAAATCCGCGTTCCCAATTGGCGCGTCCAATTTGGAACAGCAATTTGTATTGCTTCATCAAATCGCGCCATGCTTTCAGGAGCGAAACATTGCAATCCCAAATGTGCGTGCTTTCTGCGCCTGCGCCATTGACTTCAATCACGGTGAAGCCGTGACCCGCCTGCACATGGCTGAAGTCTTCAAAACGGATGTCGTAGCGGCCAAAATAAAACTCTGGAATTTGTTTGGAAATTTCGTCAAAGCGCGCTTGCATGGCTGGAGTCAGCCACGCGCTGCCGTCACGAAAAATAGCGCCGCGACTGTGGCTGCCGGCAAACGCCAATCGAACGGATTCGCCGTGCTTGGGAATGCTGTCGAGCTTGTTGGCGTGGCGAGGGAAATACAAATGCGTCAACCGACCCGCGCGGGGATCGGACAAGATGAGTTGGCGCAGCGTGCTCACACCATCGCCCACCACATGCGGAAAGTACTTGAGCGTGAGCGAGATGATGCGGCCTTTGGCTGCGTTGGGGTGGCGGCAATAAAAGACGCCTGCTTCGCCTTCAAATGGAATCAAGCGTTGCAACAAGAAGGTGGCATCGGCTGGAAATTTTTCTAAATACTGTCTCAAATCAGACAGGGTTTGGAGGAGCTTGACCCCCGCGCCGCGGCAACCCAAGTCGGGTTTGGCAACCAGGGGCAGGCTCAGGCCTGCTTGCTCTAGGTGGTCGCAGGTGCGTTGCAACAAGTGGCGAAGTCCGTGCTCGTCCAAATGCGCGGGGCGCTGTACCGTGATGAACGGCGCAAACCATTGCGGCGCATGGCGAACGCCCAAAGCCAAGATGCTGGCTTTGGATTCCCCCACCAGCCCGCCGCCTGGAAAAGAAGGGTTGGCCACGGTGGGCAGCATGACCCCGCGGTAGCGCAACATCAAAAACAAGACGTACAACAACACCGGCGGATAAAAGGCCCACATGGGCCAGAACTCAAACCGACTCAAGATGCGCCCCGTGGTGACCAAGGCCGGCATGCCTTTGTGGTGGTGGGGTTTATTCATGCCATTTGCTTTGTGTTCTGCGCCAAATCATCGAGCTCAGGGCAAGCACTGCCACGGGCACGAGGGCGGCCCAAGTGGGCGAAACGCCCAAGGTATCGGCCAAGGCTTGCCCGCTGAGCGCGCTGAGGGCAAACAAGCCGGCCGTCCACGTGATCACGGCCAACATCACCCCAACGCAAAAGGCCGGCAAAGCGACTTGCACAAAACCGCAGGCGCTGTAGGTCACAAAGCGCAGGCCTGGAATCACGCGTGCCAACAACACGGCGCTCAGCAAGTCGGCGTCGAGTCGCTCACGCCACTGCTCAGACTGCCTCGGGTTAAGCAGGCGCCGACGCAGCCATTTCATGCGTCTGGCGCTCGAGCCCAAGGCATACAGCAAGATGTCGCCCGAGGCAATGCCCAGCACCACCGCGCCGTAGGCGGCCGCCCAGCTCAAATGGCCTTGTGTGGCGCTGGCAACGGCAGCGGCAATGGCCACGTCTTCAAGCCAATAGCTGGTCAGCACCAAGCTCAATGCGATCAGCCAAGGGTAGGTGAGTTGGTGCAGCGCTTCATCTTGCATGGCGTGAATTCCAGAGCAAGACTAAGCAAGACAACCACACGCCACACGCTGAGAAAAACAAGGCGCCTCCATCCAAGCTGCCATCGGTGTTGCGAACCGCCACGCCCAACGGGGTGAACAGATGGAAAAAAATCGCGCCCGAAATCACGCACCAAGCCAACGCTGCTCCTGCGCGATGCATCCAAATGTTTTGGGTGATCAAGCCCAGCAAAAGCAGCACCGACGCCAGCAATTCCGCACTGCCAACCACGTAAGCGCTGAAGATGCCGCCCGGTGCAAACCAACCCGTTGCGCCCAAGCTGGCCGCCCAAGTCTCTAAAGTGCCGAAGATGTACAAGGTCTCAGGCGAGTCGGTGAATTTGAAAAAAAGCGATTGGACAAAGATGAACGCCACAAACAAACTCAACAACCAGTTCATCAGGCGCCGATGTGAACGTGAGAGGTGCATGGTGGAGTCTCCTGGGGGGCGTCAGTTCAACACGTTGGGCCAGTTTTGATTGGCTTTTTGGATGAAGTCGGGGATGTTGGCTTCCCACTTTTTTTGCACATCGGCGTCGTAATTCAAGTAGAGCTTGCCTTCGACGATGCGCCAACGCAAAGGATCGGCGCTGGCGGTATAGCCCTGCGACACAGCCCAGGCGCAATAGCCGCCGTATTGGGGCGCGTATTTTTGCGGGTTCTCCAAAAACAGCGCGCGGTTTTTGGCGGATGAAAACCGCCATTGCACGCC
>CAIYFE010000156.1 GCA_903925445.1 uncultured Burkholderiales bacterium
GACTTGCCGCACCGCCATCAAAGACGCGGGCGTGTCCGTGGGCGACATCGACGACGTGATCTTGGTCGGCGGCATGACCCGCATGCCCAAAGTGCAAGACAAAGTCAAAGAATTCTTTGGCAAAGAACCCCGCCGCGACGTCAACCCTGACGAAGCCGTGGCCGTGGGCGCGGCCATTCAAGGCCAAGTCTTGTCTGGCGACCGCACCGACGTGTTGTTGTTGGACGTGACGCCGTTGTCCTTGGGCATCGAAACCTTGGGTGGCGTGATGACCAAAATGATCACCAAAAACACCACCATTCCCACCAAGTTTGCGCAAACCTTCTCCACCGCCGAAGACAACCAACCTGCGGTCACGATCAAGGTCTACCAAGGCGAGCGCGAAATGGCTTCGGGCAACAAACTGTTGGGTGAATTCAACCTCGAAGGCATCGCGCCCGCAACGCGTGGCACGCCTCAAATTGAGGTGAGTTTTGACATCGACGCCAACGGCATCTTGCACGTGGGCGCCAAGGACAAAGCCACTGGCAAAGAAAACAAAATCACCATCAAAGCCAACTCTGGTTTGAGCGAAGAAGAAATTCAAAAGATGGTCAAAGACGCCGAGTTGAACGCGGCCGAAGACAAGAAAAAACTCGAAATCGTGCAGTCACGCAACCAAGCCGATGCCGCCGTTCACAGCGTCAAGAAAAGCTTGACCGAGCACGGCGACAAACTTGAAGCCGCTGAAAAAGAAGCCATCGAAGCCGCCATCAAAGAAGTGGAAGAAGCTTTGAAAGGCGACGACAAAGCGGCCATCGACAGCAAAACCGAAGCGCTCATGACCGCTTCTCAAAAGCTGGGCGAAAAAGTCTACGCCGACATGCAAGCTCAACAAGCCGCTGGTGCTGCAGGCGCAGCCGAACCCGCCAAGCCTGCCGACGACAATGTGGTGGACGCAGAAGTCAAGGAAGTCAAAAAAGGCTGATTGACTTAAGCCCTCAAGCACCGCATGGACGGAAACGACTTCTGGCAAACAGCCGTGGCGTTTTCGTCCTTTTTCGCATCAAAGAAATAACCACATGTCCAAACGAGATTTTTATGAAGTGCTGGGCGTTCCCAAGAACGCCAGCGACGAAGAAATCAAAAAGGCTTATCGCAAACTGGCGATGAAGTTCCACCCTGACCGCAATCAGGGCGACGCGGCCAAAGAGGCCGAGGTCAAATTCAAAGAAGTCAAAGAAGCCTACGAAATGTTGTCCGATGGACAAAAGCGTGCCGCTTACGACCAGTACGGCCACGCAGGCGTAGATCCCAACATGCGCGGCCCAGGCGGGGCCGAAGGCTTTGGCGGATTTGGTGAAGCGTTTGGTGATATTTTTGGTGACATCTTTGGTCAGGCAAGGCGTGGCGCGGGTGGCCGTCAGGTCTATCGCGGCAACGATTTGAGCTATGCGATGGAAATCTCGCTCGAAGAGGCGGCCAACGGCAAAGACGCACAAATCAAAATTCCAAGTTGGGACGACTGCGACACGTGCCACGGCACGGGTGCCAAACCCGGCACATCGGCACAAACCTGCTCGACGTGCCACGGCAGCGGTCAAGTGCAAATGCGCCAAGGTTTTTTCAGCGTGCAGCAAACTTGTCCGCATTGCCGAGGCTCGGGACGCATCATTCCCGACCCTTGCACCAGCTGCCACGGGCAAGGCAAGATCAAGCGTCAAAAAACACTGGAAGTCAAAATTCCAGCAGGCATCGACGATGGCATGCGCATTCGCAGCTCAGGCAATGGCGAACCCGGCACCAACGGCGGCCCTCCTGGCGATTTGTTCATCGAAATCCGCATCAAAAAACACGACATCTTTGAGCGCGACGGCGACGACTTGCATTGCTCGGTGCCCATCAGCTTCACCACCGCTGCTTTGGGCGGTGAAATTCGTGTGCCCACGCTGGCGGGCGAAGCCGCCATCGACATCCCAGAAGGCACGCAAAACGACAAGCAATTCCGTTTGCGCGGCAAGGGCATCAAAGGCCTGCGTTCGAGCTTTCCCGGCGATTTGTACTGCCACATCACGGTGGAAACACCGGTCAAGCTCACCGAGCACCAACGCAAGTTGCTCAAAGAGTTGGACGAATCGCTGAAAAAAGGGGGCGCCAAGCATTCGCCCGCCGAGGGCGGTTGGACCGACAAACTTCGTAAATTTTTCAATTAATTTACATAAATCGACAAATTTAAGCTCATACTTGAAATATGAGCGTCAACATCACTTTCCTAGGGGCAGCCGGCACGGTGACCGGCTCCAAGTATTTGGTTGAACACGCCGGACAGCGCCTGCTGGTGGACTGCGGTTTGTTTCAAGGCTACAAGCAACTACGTTTGCGCAACTGGTCGCCGCTGCCCGCCACACCGATGGATGTGCAAGCCGTCATCTTGACGCATGCGCATTTGGATCACAGTGGCTACTTGCCTTTGCTGGCCAGACAGGGTTTCAAAGGTCGCGTCTACGCCAGTGCGGCCACCTGCGATTTGTGCGCCATTTTGCTGCCCGACAGCGGTCACATCCAAGAAGAAGACGCCGATTTTCTCAACCGCCACAAGCTCTCCAAACACGATCCGGCGTTGCCGCTCTACTCCAAGCTGGATGCCATCAAGTCCTTGAATTTGTTGCACACCCAGCGCGTGGGCGTTTCGTTTGAACCCCTGCCAGGCTGGAAGGCCACGCTGTCCAACGCGGGGCACATTTTGGGCGCCAGCAGCGTGTTGCTGGAAGTGGCGGGACGACGCATTTTGTTCAGCGGCGACGTGGGTCGCCCCGACGACTTGCTCATGAACCCACCCGACGCACCGCCCTCGGCCGACACTGTGCTGATCGAATCCACTTACGGCAACCGTGAGCATCCCCATGAAGATGTGATGGGCGAACTCGCCCCCGCCTTGCAACGCGTGTGCGCTCGCGGTGGCGTGGCGGTGGTGCCTGTGTTTGCCGTGGGTCGGGCACAAGCGTTGTTGTTTGCGATTTCGCAACTCAAAGCACGGGGCGACATTCCACACGGATTGCCCATCTTTTTGGACAGTCCGATGGCCGTTCACACCACCGAGTTGATGTTTCGCCACCCCGATGCGCACCGCTTGAGCCGCGAAGAATTGCAAGCACTCCAACACGTCGCGCACATGGTGGAGACGCCCGATGAATCCAAAGCGCTCGCCAACCGACACGGTCCGATGGTGATTTTGGCCGCCAGCGGCATGGCCACCGGCGGTCGCGTGTTGCACCATTTGGCGCATTACTTGCCGGATCACCGCAACATGGCCATCTTGACGGGTTTTCAAGCGGCCGGAACGCGTGGGGCTTCGTTGCAAAGTGGTGACCCCTTTGTGCGCATTCATGGCAAAGAAGTTGCGGTCAAGGCCGAGGTGGTGCAGTTGCAATCTTCTTCGGCGCACGCCGATGCCACGCAGTTGTTGGCTTGGCTGCACCAAATGCCAACCCCGCCCGATCAGGTGTATGTGGTGCATGGCGAGCCGCCGGCCTCGGACGCTTTGCGTCAGCGCATTGAACGTGAGTTGAATTTACGCGTTGTGGTGCCAGAGCACGGCAGCACTTGGCCCAGCTGAGTGGCGTGAAGTCGCTTACAAGAACCGATCCAGCAGCTTGCGCGTGTGCCGATCCAGCGCAGGCAAGTGGCGAATCAAGTACTGAACACCATGCGCATCTGACACCACCAAGGTGTTGACGCTCAAGCGGCGAATGTCTTCTTCGCCTTTGAGCACAAATTCGGTGTTGCCCCGGCTGGTTTGCACCGACCAGACACTGGGGGTAGAAAAGCTGTTGACACCATCGAGCCGCAAAATCTCGGGCATGAACTCCCGCGCTTGCAAGGCTTGTTCGATGTGTTGGCGCTCGTTGTCAGGCACCTCGTCGAGTTGCTCAATCCAGACCAACTCTTTGCCCTCGGCACTGAGCAATGAAATGTTTTGACGCGGCGCATGGATTGGAAAAGCCCGCACAGCCACCACGCCCACATGTTGCGTGCCATCGGCTTGGGTCAGCACCAATTTGCCAAACGGATCTTGACTCAAGGTGAAGGGCGTCATGCCAAATCCTCCGCGTTGGGACTCACCAACTTGGCGCGTTCGGCCTCTGCGCCCTTGGCTTGGGCTTCATACAAACGCCAATAGGCACCTCGTTTGGCCATCAGCACATCGTGGTGGCCTTCTTCGACCAACACGCCTTGCTCCATCACCACCAAACGATCGGCCTGATGCAAGGTGGACAAGCGGTGCGCAATTGCAATCGTGGTGCGACCTTGCACCAAGTTGTCCAAGGCTTTTTGAATTTCTTGTTCGGTCTCGGTATCGACCGATGCGGTGGCTTCGTCCAAGATCAAGATGCGCGGGTTGATCAGCAAGGCACGGGCAATGGAGATGCGTTGGCGCTCCCCGCCCGACAAACCTTGGCCACGTTCACCCACCAGCGAGTCATAGCCTTGGGGCAAGCGCAAGATGAATTCATGCGCATGGGCAGCCCGAGCGGCCGCCACAATGTCTTCTCGCGTGGCGTCCGGCTTGCCGTAAGCAATGTTGTCGGCGATGGTGCCGAAAAACAAAAAGGGTTCTTGCAACACCAAACCAATGTGGCTGCGGTAATCGGACAAAGCGATGTTGCGAATGTCGATGCCATCGACCTTGATTGCACCTTCGCTCAAATCGTAAAAGCGGCAAATCAAGTTGACCAAGGTGCTCTTGCCCGAACCGCTTTGACCCACCAAGCCAATCATTTCACCGGGCTGAATGGTCAAATTCAAGCCACGTATCACCGCGCGGTTGCCGTAGCGAAAACCCGCATCTTGAATGTCGATGCGGCCTTGCAATGGCTGCGGCAATTTTTGCGGCTGCTTGGTTTCGGGCACGCTGGAGA
>CAIYFE010000157.1 GCA_903925445.1 uncultured Burkholderiales bacterium
AAAAATAATTAGGGTCAGAATCCATTTAAAGAACAAGCAAGATTTCAATAAGAATAATAAGGGACAGATTTAAAGTCCTTGAAAAACAAGAACTTTTCTAACTCAAGCTGATTTTTTATGGGCAGAAACAGGACGCCCTGGCTTGGCTTTGGTCAGTCGACGCGTCGTTTGACCTTCCAGTTGTTGCATAAAAGCAGCATCGCCCAATGCCCAAGCATTGAGCGTGGCGTCTCTCAATGCACTTTCTTGGTCGCCTGACACGCCGCTTTGCACCAATTCGGCGTAAGCGGCTTCTCGCGCAAAGGGCGTGTTGCCCAAGGCCCAATACAACGCGTGCGGGGTGACCAATCGATCAGAGCGAGGTCCAACGTATTGCGAATGACTCGACCAGCGGTAATCCAAAGGCTGATCGACCAAATGCGCCCGCACGGGATGCAAATCGATGTAGACCATGCAGGCCAACAAGTGGGGCTGCGCTTGCATCAACGTGGCGCGGTAGCGCCCTTCCCACAAAGTGCCGGTGCGTCCGTGTGTTTGGTTGAAGGCGCGCACGTAACTGCGGCCAACGGCTTGCATCATTTTGGGCAAGGCTTGATCTGCTTGAGGCGTCACCAGCAAATGCATGTGGTTGGGCATCAGCACGTAAGCATGCACCTCGACTTGTTGCGCCTGGCTGTGTTGCAACAGCACATCCAGCATGCGTTCGTAGTCGTCCGTGGTTTTGAAGATGTCTTGTCGGTTGTTGCCGCGCAAAATCACATGATGCGGGTAACCAGGAACCGTCAAACGAGGAAGTCGAGCCATCGCAAGATGGTAATGGAGATCTGACCCCGATTAAAAGTCAAAGCACAAACCGCTGCCCCAACAACGCTTGCAAGCCAAACTCTTGCAACAAGGCCGTCAATCGGTCGGCCGCGCTGCGTTTCTTTTGCCCCGTGTATTTGGCCAAGATGAGTTCGTTTTTCATGCTGTGTTCCCAGCCAACCAACTCGGTCACGGTCACTTGGTAGCCCATGGCCTCTAGGTACAAACAGCGCAGCACGTTGGTCAATTGGCTGCCCATCTCGCGGGTGTGCAACGGATGGCGCCACAACTCGGCCAGTGGCGTGCGTTGCAAATTGAGGGCTTTGTTTTTGTTCAGCTCACGCGCAAGCTCCGCCTGACAGCACGGCACCAACACCATGTAGCGCGCCTGCTTTTGCAGACCAAACGCCAAGGCATCGTCGGTCGCGGTGTCGCAAGCGTGCAAGGCGGTGACCACGTCGATGCGTTCGGGCAAGGCATCGCTCAGTGCCGATTCAGCGACCGTCAAGTTCAAAAATCGCATGCGATCAAAACCCAAGCGCTGCGCCAACGCTTGCGAAGAAGCCACCAATTCACTGCGTGTCTCGATGCCATAAATCATGCCTTTGCCCAAGGCTTTGAAGTACAGGTCGTAAATGATGAATCCCAGATAAGACTTGCCTGCGCCGTGATCGGCCAAGGTTGGGCCGGTGGGCGAATCGGCCAATTCGTGCAAGATTTTTTCGATGAATTGAAACAGGTGATACACCTGCTTGAGCTTGCGCCGCGAGTCCTGATTGAGTTTGCCCTCGCGGGTCAGGATGTGCAGTTCTTGGAGCAAGGCCAGCGATTGACCTTCGCGCAAATCGAGATCTAAGGGCTTGGCCGCTGCGGCAGATGGACGTTTAGACATGGGTGGATTGTCGCCGCTGGCGTTTCAATCTTTGGGTCGGCTTGCCTGAACGCCCAAGGCCAGCCAGCCTTGCATTCCCAAGTTTTGCAAAACTTCGATGTTGCGCTCAAAGATGTCTGCCGCATCGGGATACGCCTGCACTGCCCGATCTATGCTGGATTCACGCAGCAAGTGCAAGGTTGGGTAAGGCGATCGGTTGGTGCAGTTGCTGACATCGTCGGGCGTGGTGCCGCCAAATTGGTAGTGCGGATGAAAGTCGGCAATTTGCAAAACACCGTCCAAAGACAGCGTTTGCAGCACATCGTCGCAGTCGGCCAAAAAGTCGTTGAAATCCAGAAAATCAGGCAAGGCGTTGGGCGCCATCAACAACGTGGTGTCCAACACGTCGGGGTCGGATTGCGACAAATAAAGCAGCTCCTCGCGCAGCACATGCAACAAGTCTTGCGGTTGTGGCGAAGCGCACACGCGGTAACGAATGCGTTGCTTGGTCATCACCGACTTGGCAAACGGGCATAAGTTCAAGCCCACCACAGCTCGCTCCAGCCACCGCTGCGTGTCTTGCGTGACGATGGTTTCTAACTCACTCATGCCGCGACTTTCTTCAAAGCTTGCTCAATGCACACCGCCAACACTGCGCCTGCGACGCACAACGCGCCTGTGACGCACCACGTCCATTGCCAACCGCCCGCACCCGCAGCCACCCAAGCCACACATGGCGGTCCCGCGAATTGTCCAAACGCCGACCATTGCTGCACATAACCCACGGTGGTGGACACCGTGCTTTCAGAAGGCGCCAAGCGCACTGCCATCGAAAACAAAGTACCCGGAATCAAACCACCGACGGCGGAAAACATCACCACGCACACAAACCTTGCTTGGGTGGACAGTCCCAAGTCTTGCCATTGCCCAAAAGCGCCTAAAGCCCCCAAGGCCATGCCCGCAAAGCCCATGTGCAACAAACTCCGCGCCGACCAACCGCGTTGCAACAACTTGCCAGATCCAATGTTGCCCAACACATTGGCCGCCGCCACCAAGGCAGACAAAACACCCACGGCGCTCGCAGGCAATCCCATTTGCCCATACACGGTCGGCAAAAATCCCACCACGGCCAACCACTGCGATGAGTAAGCGCAAAAACTCAGCGCCACCCACCAAGGTCCTGCGTGTTGGAGCGTCATGCGCAAGCGATTTGCCCAAGTAGCACCGCCGATGTCATGCGCTGCTTGCACCGTCGGGACACATCGCCACACAGCCCAAGCGGCCAAGGTGGTCATACCCGCCAAGGCCCACCACCAAACTTGCCAACCCCATGCCGCAATCCAAACGGGTCCGACCAGCAAGGCGCAGGCACTGCCAAAAGGCATGTAAGTGCCCCACCAACCCATGCGCCCACTCAACTGATCTGGCAAACAAGTGCGCCGAATCAAGGCGGGCGCGGGCATGACCGTCATCAAAAAACCCAGGCCCTCAATCACCCGCAACAGCAGCAAAATTTCGGCGTGCGCAACAAAACCACCCCAAAAACCCGCCACCGACAGCAACAGCAAGCCCGCCAACATGCAGCGACGCAATCCCACGCTGTCCGCGCTCAATCCCACCACCAAACCCAAGGTCATGCTGGCCATTTGCACCGCTGACAATAAAAACCCGGCCTGCACCAAGCTGATCTGCAAAGCTTGCTGCAGGGCAGGCAGCGCGGGTGACAACTTGGCAATGTGCAATGCGGCGCACACGCCCGCCAAAATCACCCACCATGAGGGGTGAAAAACAGGTGTTTTCATGGCACCAAGCGCGCGTGTTCACGCGTCGCAAATCGATCGGTCATGCCCGAGATGTAGTCGGCCACAGCGCGCGGTAAGTCCTCGCTTTGCGCGTAGGCCTTGGGCATCTCGTGTGGGTTGCCCAAATACACATCAAACAATTGGCGCACCACCTCGCGGGCCCAATCGGTGGTTTGCGAGACTTGCGGATGGCGATACAAGTTGCGAAACAAAAACGATTGCAGGGTTTTGGACGCTTCAAACATGGCCTCGCTGAACGTCACCAGTGCCGGGCACTGTCGGGCTTGATCGGCGCTTTGCGGCGCATGCGTTTGCAAGGCAGCATGGGTGGCCGCAATCACGTCATACACCTGGTCGCTCAACATGCGTCGGATGGTTTCATACAAGACGCGTCGCCCCTGGTTTTGCAATTGCGGATGCGCGTCCAACACTTGCGCGTGGTAGCGTGAAAACAAAGGCACGTCTTGCATTTGCTCCAAGGTCAACAAACCAGATCGCACGCCATCGTCGATGTCGTGCGCGTTGTAGGCAATTGCATCGGCCAAATTACACAGTTGGGCTTCCAAACTGGGCTGTGTGCCATTGAGAAAACGAGCCGCAACGCCCTGAGGCTCTTTGGCTTCAAGCCACAACGCGTTGCGCCTTGCGCAATGTTTCAAAATGCCTTCGCGGGTTTCAAAGCTCAAATTCAAACCGTTGAAGCTGGGGTAGCGCTCTTCCAGTTCGTCGACCACGCGCAAGCTTTGCAAGTTGTGTTCAAACCCCCCATACGGCGCCATGCATTCGTTGAGCGCATCTTGTCCTGCGTGACCAAAAGGTGTGTGCCCCAGATCGTGCGCCAAGGCAATGGCTTCCACCAAGTCTTCGTTCAAATGCAAGGCGCGCGCGATGGATCGCCCCAACTGCGCCACCTCCAAAGAGTGCGTCATGCGGGTGCGAAACAAATCGCCTTCGTGGTTCAAAAAGACCTGCGTCTTGTAGACCAAACGCCTGAAAGCCGTTGAGTGAACAATCCGATCGCGATCACGCTGGTGTGGATTGCGAAAACCTTGCCCGGCCAAAGGCGCATCCGGTTCTGGGTAACGACGGCCTCGGCTCAACGCCGGTTGGCTGGCGTAACAAGCCAACGCCGTCATGCGCTACAGCACGCAGTGACCACCTGCGCCACCAGCGCATCGGGCGCGCCTTGCACAATGGCGCTGCCGGGGCTGTCGATCAGCACAAAACGAATTTCGCCGGCTTGGGCTTTTTTGTCGACACGCATGTGATGCAAATAAGCCTCAACGCCTAAATCAGGCGCCACCGTTGGCAGGCCTGCCCGCGCGATCAAGTCACGCAAGCGTGTCACAAAGTGAGCATCGATCAAGCCCAATCGCTCAGACAAAGTCGCTGCCATGACCATGCCGCAGCCCACAGCCTCTCCATGCAACCAAGTCCCAAACCCAAGACCTGCCTCGATGGCGTGCCCAAAGGTGTGTCCAAAATTCAAAATCGCGCGCAAGCCAGACTCGCGCTCGTCTTGCCCCACCACCCAAGCCTTGATCTCGCAGCTGCGTTTGACTGCGTGCGCCAAGGCTTTGGCGTCCCTGGCTTTGAGCGCCGCCAAGTTGGCATCGATCCAATCCAAAAACGCCATGTCAGCGATTGGGCCGTACTTGATGATTTCTGCCAAACCTGCGCTCACCTCGCGCTCGGGCAAGGTCTGCAATGTGTCCAAATCACACACCACGCGATGCGGCTGGTAAAACGCGCCAATCATGTTTTTACCAATCGGATGGTTGATGGCGGTTTTGCCCCCAACCGAAGAATCCACTTGCGACAACAAAGTGGTTGGCACTTGAACAAATGGCACGCCGCGCATGTAACAAGCCGCGGCAAAGCCCGTCATATCGCCAATCACACCGCCCCCCAAAGCGAACAAAACGGTTTTGCGATCCGCGCCTTTTGACAACAAGCTGTCAAAAATCAAGTTCAAAGTTTGCCAATCTTTGTGCGACTCGCCATCGGGCAAGGTGACCACTTCAATCTGACCGTAATGCGCTTTCAACGCTGCTTGCAAGCGATTCACATACAAAGGACCCACGGTGTCATTGGTCACGATCAGCGCCATGGCGGCTCGCGGCAAATCGGCCCAAGTGCTGGGCTGGTCCAGCAACCCAGCGCCAATCAAAATCGGGTAGCTTCGCTCGCCCAAATCAATGCGAACCGTTTCAAGCAAGGGCGAGGCAGTCATAAATTCAATTCGAAGTAGAAGGTAATGAGGCAGGCGCTGGCGAGTCAAGCAGCCCCATGATGGTGTTGACCAAGCCAGAGACCGTGGGACGCCCAGTTTCGATCACCACATGCGCCGTTTCTCGGTACAAAGCATCCCGCTTTTCAAACAATTCGCGCAATCGCGCCTGTGGATCGGCCACTTGCAGCAAAGGACGATTTTGGTCATAACGCAAGCGGCGATACACCTCTTCAGGCGAAGAACGCAAATAAAACACCTGACCGCGGGCTCGCAGACGCTCACGATTGATCGCACGCAGCACAGAGCCACCGCCGGTAGACAACACACCCGCGTAGTTCAAACTCAAGTCATCCAAGACGTCCGACTCCAGATCGCGAAAACGATCTTCCCCTTCGCGCTCAAAATACTCGCGCACCGAACATCCCAAGCGATGCTCGATGGCGTGATCTGAATCAACAAAGGGCAGGCGCAACCGCCGAGCCAATTGACGCCCAACGGTCGTTTTACCAGAGCCCGGCAAACCGACTAAAACCAACAAAATGTGCTTTCTTAGCGTGTAGAAACACGATGGTCAAGCATTTTAGGGGTTATGAAGACCAGCAATTCTTGGCGCGCCGAACTGCGCCTTTGGTTTTTAAACAGCGCCCCAACCCAGGGCAGATCACCCAACAAGGGCACTTTGTAAGCATCTTCTTGCTCGGTGGTTTCGTAAATGCCACCAATCATGACCGTTCCACCGTTGTCCACCAACACCTGCGTGTTGACGTGCTTGGTGTCAATCGCAAACCCGGCAGGCGTGATTTGACCCACGCTGTCTTTGCTGATATCCAGCGCCAGCATGATGCCGCCTTCGGGCGTAATTTGCGGTGTCACCTCCAATTTCAAATTCGCTTTGCGAAAAGCAATCGAGGTCGCGCCACTGGCAGATGCTGTTTGATAAGGCAACTCCGTCCCTTGCTCGATGATGGCCTTGGCTTGATCGGCCGTCACCACGCGCGGGTTTGAAATCACCTTGCCCTTGCCATCAGACTCCAACGCCGACAGTTCTAAATTCAAAAACTGATTTTTAGTCGCGTTGAAAATCGACACGGGAAAACTGGCCGCAGCAAACCCATTGATCCCGCCAGCCGGCAAATTCACAAACTGCGAACTGGTGCTCGAACCCGTCTCGGTCAAACCTGTGGTCAAGCCAACCCGAACCTCATTGCCAAAGCTGCCGCCCAAACGTGCGCCCAGCACCCGTCCAAACGTGTCGCTTGCTTGCACGATGCGCGCTTCAATCATGACTTGACGCAACGGCACATCGATGCGCTCAATCATTTGCGCCACATGCTCCAACCGTGAAGCCAAATCCGTCACAAACAGCTGATTGGTTCTGGGCTCCGCCATGACGCTGCCCCGCAGACTCAAGATTCTTGCGCTTGTCGCTGGGGTCGGGACTGCTCCCAAACTCACTTGCCCCGGCACAACCGAAATTCCCAAAATTTGAGGCGCCACATCAAGCGCCTTTGCATAGTTCAATGCAAACGCACGGGTCTGCAAAGGCTCTAAATTTTGCAAGGCCAAACGACTTTCGAAATTCAACTTGTCACTGGCCGCCACCTCGGCTCGGGGTGCGACCCAAATCACATTGCCTTGTTGTCGCACACTCAAGCCTTTGG
>CAIYFE010000158.1 GCA_903925445.1 uncultured Burkholderiales bacterium
CCCGCGCGCCAACTCCTCCATCTGAATGACCGAGAACAATTTGTCCACGCCTGCGCCACCAAACTCTTCAGCCAGCGTCATGCACAAAAAGCCGTTGTCGCCTGCTTTGCGCCAGACCGCACGATCCACATACCCCTGCTCTTCCCACGCTTCGTGAAAAGGTGCAATTTCTTTGTCCATGAAGCGACGAAAACTGTCGCGAAACGCATCGTGTTCTGGGCTAAAAAGTGATCGCTCGATCATGGGGATTCCTCTCATAGGTGCAGCGTTTATTTTCACAAAGCAAGCGCTTGGTAAAAGTATACTCACACACAACCAACCTCCAACCGGTTGAGCGCAGGAGATTTATTCATGACTGAAGCATTTGTGTACGACGCCATTCGCACGCCGCGTGGCAAGGGTAAAAAAGACGGCAGCTTGCACGAGGTCAAACCCGTCAACCTGTTGGCGGGCATCTTGTCGCAGCTGCAAGCGCGCCAAGACTTGGACACCGCTGCGGTGGACGATGTGGTGATGGGCGTGGTGTCGCCCATTGGCGAGCAAGGTTCGGTGATCGCCAAAGTAGCCGCCCTCAAAGCAGGCTGGGATTGGCGTTGCTCGGGCGTACAAATCAACCGCTTTTGCGCGTCGGGTCTAGAGGCTGTCAACCTGGCCGCCATGAAAGTGCGCAGTGGTTGGGAAGAACTGGTGGTCGCTGGCGGCGTAGAAAGCATGAGCCGCGTGCCCATTGGTTCAGACGGCGGCGCATGGGCACAAGACCCCGAAACCAACAGCGCGACTTTGTTTGTGCCGCAAGGCATAGGCGCAGACCTGATTGCCACCTTGAACGGCTTTAGCCGCGAAGACGTCGACGCTTTTGCCGTCGAATCACAACGTCGCGCCCACCACGCCCGAGGTGCAGGCTATTTTGATGGCTCGCTCGTGCCTGTGCGCGATGCACTGGGTCAAACCATCTTGGCGCAAGACGAATTCATCAAACCCCAAACCACGGTGCAAAGCTTGGCAGCGCTCAAACCTGCATTCGAGCAACTGGGTGCAATGGGATTTGACGCGGTGGCTTTGCAGCGCTATCCGCAGGTGGAGACCATCCATCATGTGCACCACGCTGGCAATTCGTCGGGCATCGTGGATGGTGCAGCGGCGGTGCTGATTGGCTCCGAGGCTGCGGGCAAGACACATGGCCTCCAACCCCGCGCCCGCATTGTGTCAGCAGCGCTGTCGGGGGCAGACCCGACCATCATGCTCACAGGCCCCATGCCTGCGGCGCGCAAAGCGCTGGCCAAAGCAGGCATGACCATCGA
Source organism: uncultured Burkholderiales bacterium (assembly GCA_903925445.1). Classification (GTDB taxonomy): domain Bacteria; phylum Pseudomonadota; class Gammaproteobacteria; order Burkholderiales; family Burkholderiaceae_C; genus Limnohabitans. Next base: position 1,302 of record CAIYFE010000158.1, read on the forward strand.
TCAAATCGATTTGTTTGAAGTCAACGAAGCCTTTGCCGCCGTGCCGATGAAGTTCATGCAAGAAATGGGCGTGAGCCACGATCGCCTGAATGTCAACGGCGGCGCCATTGCGATGGGCCATCCGCTGGGAGCCACAGGCGCCATGATTTTGGGCATCTTGATTGACGAGCTGCACCGCAGACAACTGCGCTTTGGCATGGCCACTTTATGTGTTGGAGGCGGCATGGGCATCGCCACCATCGTTGAACGTGTTTGATTCGGAGCACCCCATGCAACTTCACACCCTGAACTACGCGCTGCAAGACGGCATCGCCACCCTCACCTTTGACGAGCAAGGTTCCCCCGTCAACACCATGTGCGCGCAATGGCAAAACGATTTAGCCACCGTGACCGACCAAGTGGTGGCTGACAAAGCGCAACTCAAAGGCGTTGTGCTGGCCTCAGCCAAAACCACGTTTTTTGCAGGCGCAGATTTGAAAGCTGTCATGCGCTCCACCGCGCAAGACGGTGTGCGCGTGTTCGAAGAAATCGAGCGCGTCAAGCGCTGTTTTCGCACGCTGGAAACACTGGGCGTGCCCGTGGTGACCTGCCTCAACGGCACAGCTTTAGGCGGCGGTTTGGAGTTGGCCTTTGTCGGGCATCACCGCATTGCGGTGAACAACCCAAAAATTCAACTCGGCTTTCCAGAAGTCAATTTGGGGTTGATTCCTGGCGCGGGCGGCATCACCAAAATGACGCGCATTTTGGGCTTGTTGGGTGCGCAGCCGTATGTGCTGGAATGCAAACTCTTCAATCCGCAAGAAGCGCTCAAACTGGGTGTGGTGCATGAGTTGGTGGACTCCACCGACGCCTTGAAAGACCGTGCGCTGGCCTACATCCACCAAGCCCAAGGCCAAGCTGAGATGGCACAGCAAGTCTGGGATCGCAAAGGCTACAAAATGCCCGGTGGCTCGCCTGCCAGCCCCAGCTTGGCGGGCATGTTGTCGGTCGCGCCTGCAGTGCTCAAGCAAAAAACCCGTGGCCTATACCCGGCACCCGAAGCGGCTTTGGCCGCGATGGTCGAAGGTGCCTTGGTGGACTTTGACACCGCCATGCGCATTGAAACCCGTTACTTGGCAACGCTGCTCACCAGCCAAGTGGCGCGCAACATGATCAACACGTTTTTCTTCAACATGAACGGCATCAAGGACGGCCACAGCCGCCCTGCGCAAGTGCCCAAATACAAGCCCCAAAAAGTGGGCATCTTGGGCGCGGGCATGATGGGTTCGGGCATTGCCTATGCGCAAGCGAGTCGCGGCATCGCCACTGTGCTCAAAGACGTGAGCCAAGCCAGCGCCGACAAAGGCAAAGCCTACAGCCAACACCTCACCCAAAAACAAGTGGACAAAGGCCGCATGAGCGCGGACAAGCAACAAGCTTTGTTGGCACTCATCCATGCCACCGACCAAACGACAGATTTGCAAGGCTGCGACCTCATCATCGAAGCGGTGTTTGAACAGCGTGAGCTCAATGCCAAAGTCACCCAAGA
>CAIYFE010000159.1 GCA_903925445.1 uncultured Burkholderiales bacterium
ACCCAAGAACTGCTGCAGAACATAGGAGCGCATGACATTTGGAGCGACCATCTGACGGGGCAAGTGTTCGCGCCTCACACGCCCACGCATTACATTCCTTGGGCATTTAGGTCGCATTACGGTCATTGGTTACAGGCCGGCTGGATGAATCCTTGATCACGCTTTGAGGTTGTAGAGCGTGATGCCTGCAGCATCCATTTCGCGTTGTTCGCGTTTGAGCTGGTATTTGCGGACTGCGGCTAAGTCTTGTTCGACCAACGCGTCCATTTTGACGCGTTTGAGTTCAGCCTCTTGCAAAGCCTGTTGGCAAGTTTCAAGCTGTTTTTGTGCGGTTTGCAAATCGACTTCTACGCGCTGAATGAGCGTTTGAATTTGCTGCATGAACGCGCGAAAGTTCATGGTTTGTGCGATGGTGTGGGCTTTTTTTTCAGCTTCAATTGAGCGCTGCACGTAGTCTTGGTACAGCAACTGCATTTTTTCTCGACTGGCTTGGAGCTGATGCACCTTCTCGCGCGCCTTGACCAATGCGGCTTGCGCTGCATCCGATTTTTCTTTGGCTTTTTTTGCCAACAAAGGCCAAACGGTGCGGGGCTTCATGTGAGCATGTGACTCAATTGCATGCGACTGAGTTTGTAGCTCTCAGCTTGGTGCATGTCTTGGCGCAAAAAGTTGACCATGGCGTCATGCAAGCGAATGGCTTCATCCAGCTCTGAGTTGGTGCCTTTTTCGTAGGCGCCGACTTGCACCAAATCTGCATTTTGTTGATAAACAGACCAAAGCCTGCGGAATTTATTGGCTAAGCGCAACTCATCAGGATTGACCAAGTTTTGCATCACGCGGGAAATAGAACCATTGAGGTCAATCGCAGGGTAATGCGCTTGGTCAGCCAAGCGGCGTGACAGCATGACTTGACCATCCAAAGACGCCCGAGCAATGTCCACGATGGGGTCGGAGGCGTCATCACCTTCGGCCAAAACGGTGTAGATGGAGGTGATTGCGCCGTGTCCATGTCGCCCCACGCCGCCTCGTTCAATGAGGTTGGGCAACAAAGCGAACACCGAAGGTGGATAGCCTTTCGCCGTGGGTGGTTCTCCAATGGCAAGTCCAATTTCTCGCTGCGCATGGGCGACTCGGGTCAAGCTGTCGCACAGCATCAAGACATTTTTTCCTTGATCGCGAAAGTATTCGGCAATCACGTGGGTCATGTGTGTGGCTTTGAGGCGCAAAACTGGCGACACGTTGGCCGGCGCAGCAATGACCACCGACTTGGCCAAGCCCTCTTCGCCCAAAGATTCTGAGATGAATGCCTGCACCTCGCGTCCACGCTCGCCGATCAAACCAATCACCACAACATCGGCTTGTGTGAATCGCGTCAACATGCCCAGCAGCACGCTTTTGCCTACGCCAGAGCCTGCCACCAAGCCAATGCGCTGCCCACGTCCAATCGTCAAGCAACTGTTGATGGCCTTCACGCCAACATCTAAAACGGTGTCGATGGGACCGCGCTCCATAGGATTCAAAGGATGGCCCAACAAGTTGACCTGATCGGGCAGGTCGGGCAACGGCTTGCCGTCCAACGGTTGACCACGGCCATCGATCACTCGACCCAACAAAGCGTCACCCACTTGGATTTGCGCCGAGTTGGTCATGACCCGAACCGTGTCACCTGGGCCCACACCCACGGGGTCGGAGAAGGGCATGAGGTAGAGGGTTTTGTCGTTGAAGCCCACAACTTCTGCTTCGACGCGATGGCCATCTTGGCCCAACACTTCGCAGCACGCGCCAAGCGGCGCCATGATGCCTCGCGTTTCGAGTGTCAAGCCGACCAAGCGCACCAAGGTTCCGCTGCGCTGTGGCGCAGGAACACGCAGCTTGGAGAGGCTGCGATCAACTTCTTGGGCAAGGTCAAGCATAGGAAGAAAACGTTATTTGGTTTTGATCATGCCGCGAATGACAGCGGCCACACGGTTTTGGTCTTGCTGCACCACCATGCGAACGACACCAACTTTGTCTTCGTAGCTCTTGGCATTGTTGAGCAGCTCGGGCGGAATGGTGGGTTTTTTAGCGCTTTGCTGTTCGCGCTTCATGCGTTCTTTGATTTCTGCCAAAGACTCGCCTTCGCGAATTTCGATCTCGCCCATAGCGCCATCGCCGCTTTGTGCCGCATCGCCTTCGAGCTGGGCCATTTGTTCTGCCAGCGCAGCAGCTTCTTGTTGTTTGAGCTCTTCTTCGAGACGCGCTTTTTCTTCGGCTTCGAGTCGCGCTTGTTCGGCTTGGGCTTTGGCTTGATCCAACTCGGCGCGCAGTCCAAACAAATCAACGTCGTTGTCATCGTCGTGTGCAACCGATGGCTCAGAAGATTTGCGCTCTGGGCGCGGTGGCGCAATCAGCAACTGGCGATGAAATTCGATCAACGCACTGTTGCGCTGAGAATGCTGCTCAGCAAGCCGCGCGACTTCGAGTTCGATTTCATCAATGATCGCATCTTGAACATTGGGGCCAGAGTATTCATGCACCATGTTGAGCATCAATGGGCGAACAATGGTGATCACAATCACCATAAAAATCAGCCCCATCAACATCGTGTTGATGACTTCAGGAATGATGATCATCATCGCTCTCCATTTCTTGCAAAGACTCTTGTGGGTTGACCAAGCTCGATTGCGCACGCCAAGCTGATTCATCAATCGCCAGCGAGCGAACCAACCCAGCCAAGCGATGGCTCAAAAACTCTTCAATCACCATGCCATTGGCCAAGACGCGCACGCTGCCCGGTTGAATGTCATCGTTGATTTCCAAGCGAACACTTTTCAGCAGTTTGCTGTCTTCGGTTTCCAAACGTTGTTTGTCGCGTGCGTTGAGTTCGACCACCACCAAGCCTTGCGCGGGCACATGCACTTCATCCAAACAACGTTGAATCATGCGCTCAACCCAGGCGGTAGGCGTGTTGAGTTCGCCCAACACGATTTGTTCTGCCAAGTGCATGCTCAAGCGTTTGATTGGCTCATACAACTTGCTGGCGTCGTTGAGCAGCTCATTGAGTTGTTGCGTCACGCTTTCGAGCACTGCTTTTTTGGCGTCAACTTCTTCTTGCAGCGCTTCACGCGCTTGGCGCTCGCCTTCTTCTAAACCTTTGGCGTATTGCGCTTGCTCGCGTTGTAAAACTTCCTCTTCTTGCACGCCCGGCGTTGGCTCAACTTCGGGTTCTAAATCTGACTGGACTTGTTGCTCAATGTCTTGCGCATCTGCCTCCAGCTCAGCAGCAGACATTTCTTGCGCATCATTGAGTTCGCTTTCGACAAACTCTGAGCCTTCGAGGGTTTGCGCTTCAACCGTCGATTCGGGATCAACCGCTTCGAGCTCTTGATCGGTCAAAGCTTGGACGGGAAATGCATCGTCTTGTGCCAACTCTTGCACTTCCAGCGCTGCAGGCAGGTCATCCAAGTCTTGCGCTTGAACCTCATCAGGCAGCGCTTGCAAGTCCCGTGTGGAGTCTGCTTGTTCTTGTTCGCTGGACGCGTCGTTGCCTTGGGCGTTGGCGTCACCCAGATCGTCTTGCAGATTTGCTTCGTCTTGATTTTCTGATTCAACCAACGCCTGCGTGGGCAGGAGCGGTGTTGGTTGCAAGGCTTCTTCAGGCACAAGCACTTCAGGTTCTGGTTGAACAATGATGGGCTTGCCGCTCCAATCCACGGCTTGATAAACCATGGGCACAAAAGGCAAATGCGAGTTATCAGACTCTTGCGGATTAGTGCTGGTTGGACCCACAAATGGATCGGATTGCTCATGCTTTTGTTGTGCTTCATCCAGCAAGGCCAAAGCCGTCATGATGTGCTTGGGCAACGGATGCATCATGGGCTCGACGCGCATGGCCGAAAAATCTTTGGGCTCAGTTCGCAAACCCATTGCCTCAAATCCATCGGCATCAGGCTCATCTGTGCCCCATTGTGCCGAGGCAAAGCTGCGCCTCTCACTTTGAGGCATGAGATTCGCCGCAGCCTGCCACGGCTTTTCAGGCCGCAATGGACGAGGTTGGTTATACAAAGTCTGCGCCTCCCAAAATCAGCTCGCCAGAATCTGAGAGCTTGCGCGCAATGCGCATGATTTTCTTTTGAGCATCTTCAACATCGGACATGCGTTGCGGGCCTTTGGCTTCCATGTCGTCTTTGAACATGCCACGCGCACGCTCGGACATGTTGTCAAAGAAGCGGTCTTTGCAGCCATCACTGGCGCCTTTGAGCGCAATCATCAACATGTCGGGTTCGACAGCGCGCATGAGCACCTGAATGCCTTTGTTGTCCACGCTGACCAAGTTCTCGAAGGTGAACATGTTGTCTTGGATCTTGAGCATCAAGTCAGGATCAATGTCGTTCAAGCCACCCATGATGCTGCTCTCCAGCTCGGTCTTGGTCAAGTTCATGATCTTGGCCGCTGCCTTGATGCCGCCAAAACTTGAAGATTGCGCAGAGGCGCTCTTAGAGAATTGCTGCTTCATGATGGCTTCGAGTTCGGCCATCGCCGAGGGTTGCACGGTGTCCAAGCTGGCCACGCGTTGAATCACTTCAGCGCGAATTTCAGAGGGCAAATAAATCAGCACATCGGCCGCGACTTCGCTCTCAAGCAAAGACAAGATGATGGCCACAACTTGCGGATGCTCGCCTTTGATCATGTCGGCAATGCCACGCGCGTCCATCCAGCTGAGGATGTCCAAGCCCTTGGTGCCTTGACCGGGCATGATGCGACCCAACACGGAGGCGGCTTTGTCGTCACCCAAGGCACGACGCATGACTTTTTCCACGTAATCGGTGTTGCCCATGCTCAAGGTTGATTGCTTTTTCAAGTGCTCAACAAACTCGTCCAACACCACGTTGACGGCTTCTTGCGAGAAGTCGGCCACTTGCACCATCGCATGCCCGAGGGCTTGAACCTCTTTGGGGTTCAAAAATTTGATGATCTCTGCTGCTTGGTCTTCGCCCAAGAGCAACATCAACACCGCAGCGCGTTGCGTACTGGTGATATTGTTTAACTCGGTGCGCAAGGCATCGGTCATCACCAAGCTGTCGTTGTCTGCCATGGTTATTTCCTTATTCGTTCACTTCAAGCGTCTTAACCCTGGATCAAGCCTTTGAGCACGCCAGCCACGCGGGTGGAATCCTCAGAGACGATCATGCGGATCAAGGCAACCTTGTCATCGTAGGAGTTTGCTGTGTTGAGCAAGTCCGCAGATATGGATTGTTTCTTAGGCTTCAAGCTTGCCATACGGGCCTTGACTTCTTCAAGTGTTTCGCCTTCTTGAATCTCAATTTCTTCGCCAACACCATCTTCGACGGCGGCGGCAATGGCTGCAGCTTCGGCTTTCGCTTTGGCTTCAGCCAAGGCGCGCTCTTGTTCTTCACGTGCCAGCTGTTCTGCGGCGGCTTTTTCAGCCACTGCCAAGCGTGCGGCTTCGGCAATTTTGGCGGCCATGGCAGCAGAACGTGTTGCTTCTTCTGCCAAACGAGCCATTTCGTTTTCATGCGCTTCGCGGGCTTCTTTGGCTGCGTGTTGCGCCGCCACAGATTCAGCGGTTGCCACTTCAATGGCCAGTTTAGCCTCTCGTTCCGCGGCCTCTGCCGCAGCAGCAGCCAATGCAGCTGGATCGATTTCTGGGCTGGTCAAGCGACGCACCATGGGGCGAACCACAAAGACCATCAACAGCAAGAAGACCAAGGCAATCACGCCAGCGTTGACCATGACTTGGTAGTTTTCATCCAGGTACCAAGGCACGGCGTTGGGATCAATTTGGGGTTCAAATTTGGTTGACACCACGGTGACCACGTCGCCACGGTTTTCATTGAAACCCACGGCACCTTTGACGAGCTGATTCAAACGCTCCAACTCCTCCGCAGAGTAAGGAATAGAAGTCGCGGGCGCTGCGCCATCGGCGGGTTTTTCCACTTTCATGCCCGCAGGAATGGGGCGCTCATTGAGCAAAACACCCACGCCAATTTTGGTGATCACACCCATGGCGTTTTTGGTGTGGCGCACTGCGCGGTCCAGTTCGTAGTTTTTGGTACTGCGAGCCGTGACTTGGACGCCCTTCTCGCTCACGCCTTTGAGTGGGTCGGCGTTGGTTTGCGTGGTGGCTTGCGGATTGGTCGGCGCAGGGGGTGTATTGGACAGCGCACCGGGAATACCAATCGCGTCGCGCAAGGTGCTGCGATCTTCCACGAACAACTCTGAACGTGTTTTAGGACCTTTGTCTTGGGAGTCAAAATCTTCGGTCGTCGTTTCGGTTTGCGTGAAGTCCAAAGACATGCTGACTTGAGCGGTCACGTTGGCTTCGCCCACGATGGGCGCCAGCAACTGAATCAATCGGGTGCGGTACAGATCTTCCATCTGCTGCTTTTGCGTCAGCTGAGCAGCCGTCAAACCCAAAGGTTGCTCGGTCAACATGTCGTTCATCAAGCTACCAAAGTTGTCCACAACCGACACGTTTTCAGGCGCGAGATAAGGCACGCTGGAGGCCACCAATTGGATGATGGCTTGCACGTTGGCCGAGGACACCGTGCGTCCTGGCATGCGCGTGATGATGACCGATGCTTTGGTTGGCGCGCGATCGCGCACAAAAACACTTTGCTTGGGAGCGGCCAAATGCACGCGGGCAGATTTGATGCCACCAATTTGCATGATGCTGTGCGCCAGCTCTTGCTCCATCGCGTTGTTGTAACGAACTTGCTCCATGAACTGGCTTGTGGTCATGGCGGGCATGTCTTTGAGGTTGTCCATGCCAGCGACTTCGGTGTGCGGGATGCCTTTAGAGGCAAGCAACATGCGCGCTTCTTGAAAGCGTGCCGTTGGCACCGACAACTGCCCCGTGGCTTCGTCCACCTCGGGTTTGAATTCGCCTGCACGAAGCGCTTCTAAGGCTTGTTGTTTGTCCGCGTCGTTGAGCATCATCACCAAGGGGCGATAAGGCGTGGGTTTCATGGAAGTGAAAAACACCGCCACTGAAACCAGCAACATGAAAATCACCACAAACGGCAAAGCCTTGCGCACGCTGGGCTGGCGCAAAATATCCAGCACCACCGCTGCGGGCCCTTCGGATTGATTGAGCCAAGATGGAATGCGTGAATTAGCAGATGCCGTGACGTTGCCGCCAGCCGCATTGGGTGCTGAGGCATCGGAAGTAGTCGCTGGTAATCCAGCTGCGGGCATGTTGAGAGTATCTGTTGCCATGTGAATCTTTCAAACCAGATCAAACCGGCATGTTCATGATGTCTTCGTACGCTTTCATGACTTTGTTGCGTACTTGCAGGGTGGCTTCAAACGAGAGCGATGCCTTTTGCATGCTCAACACCACATCCGTGAGTGGAATATCTTCGCCACGGTCATAGGCCTCGGCCATGGCATCTGATTTGACGTCGGCGTCGTTGACGCGGTCTAGCGCGCTTTTGACGGAATCAAAAAATGTGGGCTGCCCCACCTTGTTGCTGGTGCTGACGTTGCTTGAGTCAGACACCGTTCCCGTGGCTTGCGTTTGGTAAGCACGCAAGGTTTCCAACATCGATTGGATGTTGGATTGAGAGATTCGATCCATCATGCTGCGACTCCTTCAATCAGACCCATTTCACGCAACTGTGCAATCTTGTAGCGCAATGTGCGTGGGCTAATGCCCAACTTGGCGGCTGCTTCAATGCGGCTTTCTGTGCTTTGAATCGCAGCCATGATGACTTGGTGCTCGCTGACTTTGACGGCCTGCTCCAAATTCACGGGTTCAGCCGTGACGACGCTGGGCACGCCTTGTTGGGCAGCCATCTGCGCAAAATTTTGCGCATCCACCGCCACGGGCGTTGCCATCGGATTTGCCAGCGCTGCTTGAGAAGTCAACGCCACGGGTGAAACTTGTGCCAATGCCATGGCATCGCGCACGGTGGCATCAACGGGCGGGAAGCTGGCTTGATCCATCAACACGCCATCGTCAAACATCAAATGAGCGGGCGTGATCACGCGACCCGAGGACAAGACCACCGCGCGTTGCACCACGTTTTCGAGTTCACGCACGTTGCCAGGCCAAGGGTATTGCAACAACAAACGCTGTGCTTCTGGCGTCAAGCTGTAAGGCACACCGTCTTTCACATGGCGCGCCAACGATTGCGAGACCAAAGGCAAGATGTCACCTGGACGATCTTTCAACGGCGAGATGCGCAGACGGAAAGTGCTGATGCGGAAATACAAATCTTCACGGAATTCACGTTGTTCAATCGCTTGTTTGAGGTCTTTGTTGGTGGCGGCGATCACGCGCACATCCAAATCAACGGTCAACTCGCTGCCCAAACGATTGAGCTTTTTCTCTTGCAACACACGCAGCAATTTAGATTGAAGCTGCATGGGCATTTCACCAATTTCGTCCAAGAAAATCGTGCCGCCGTGGGCTTGTTCAAACAAGCCTTTGTGTTCTTTCAATGCGCCTGTGAAAGCGCCTTTTTCGTGACCGAACAACATGTCTTCGATCAAATGTTCTGGCATCGCCGCGCAATTGAGTGCGACAAACGGACCACGCGCACGGGGCGACGTTTCATGCAACACACGCGCCAACACTTCCTTACCGGCTCCCGTGGGGCCGACCAGCAAGGCGGTCACTTCGGTTTGAGCCACGCGTTGCGCCAAGGCCAACAAATGCTGGCTGATGGGATCTACAAACACATAGCTCTTGGTTTTGAGTTCGGGCGCATTGAGCCCTTGAACTGCTTTTTTCCAAACAGCGGGGCTCCACTCGTCTGCAGGCAATACGTGCAAGGCACCAAAGCGCATGGCCTCGACCGCAACTTCCATGCGACGACGGTCAACGCGGCACAACACAGGAATGCTGAACCCCAGCTGCGCCACCAAGGTTTGCACTTCTTGCAACAACTCCGCACTGTCGCCCAATCGAATGATGAGCATATGGGTGCGGCGCAACGCAAGGGTGAGGTCACCAAGGGTTGAAACAGTTTCCACGCTGATACCGGCGGCATCCAGCTGGGCGCGATCTTCAGCACTGATGGGACTGAATGGGTCCAACCACACCGAATGAATGACGTTGACAGAAGAAGCAATCACTTTGAACAGCCTGAAAATTAAGGTAAGACTGTTTAGCAAGGTGCGTGCCAGGCAAAAATGACACCTAAATAATTAAATTAACTTGGATAAATGGCCGAGGAAGGTCGGCTTTTCGACGTAACGACGAATCTTCGACAGATTGCAATGGTTTGAGGGTGCTGCGAGGCGGTTGTTCGTCGCGCACTTTGGCGGAAAAACCGCCACAAAAGCGCCCATCGTTGCGCAGCACTTCCATAGAAGGCAGTACACGCGAACGAAACCCCATGAGCTTGCAGCCATAAGGCATGCGCGCATCCCAAGTGATGGCCAAATGTCGGCAATCCCAACAATTAGGCCCTCGGGCAAGAGGCTGAGCGGCTGAGTCGCTCATCAACCACCCAAGAGTTTGAGCACAGTTTGCTGGCTGGTATTGGCTTGTGCCAACACGGCCGTCGCAGCCTGCTGCATGATTTGCGCTTTTGCCAAGTTGGTACTGGCCGAGGCGTAGTCAGCATCTTGAATCGCACTGCGCGAGGTCGACATGTTGTTGGACACGTTGGTCAAGTTACTGACCGCGTAATCCAAACGGTTCATGACCGCCCCCATGGTGGCGCGCACCGCGTTGACCTTGTCCATGGACGCATCCAGCATGTTCAAAACTGCGGTTGCGCCGTTGGCGGTGTTGATGCGAACGGTGCGTTGATCCACGGGCACATTGATGTCGCCCGTGATGTCGCCCGTGATCGTTCCGCCTGAACCGAAGTCAGGCAAATCAATCGTGATGGTCTGATTTGCACCTGCACCGACTTGGAAAGACAGGCGACCCACTTTGGGAGGATCCATGTCTTCGCTGGCGCGTCCACCAAAACCGCCCTCTTGGAAGCCCAAGGCAGAGAAGTTGCTGTAAGCCCCCACACCGTTGGTGCCGGTGCTGATCTTGATGGGTGTTCCAGAAATATTGGTCGTATTGGGCGCAATGCCGTCGGCACCGGGCTCTGCGGGCAGCATAGGCGCTGCCGAGACGAGTTTGACCGAGCCGTACAAAGTTTTGGCTTTGTTTGCAGCGCTGTCACCGCCCAACACGTTGGCGCTGTAATCCGACGTCATGTTCACTGGGGTGACATCGTTGTTGCCCACGCTGTTTGGCGTGACGGTGCTCAGTGTCATGGACACCGTGCTGCCTGCTGCAACGGTGGCACCGCGCAAGTCAAAGCTGTTTCCTGGCACATTGGCTGTAACCAAGACGGCTGTGGGTGGATTGGTGTTGCCGTTGGCGTACTCCAAGGTGGCCGTCACATCCATGGCGGGCGCGTTGAAGTTATTGATGGCAGCAGCAATGTCCGTGGGAGTCACACCCGCGCCAGAAACCGTGACGGGAATGTTGACACCGTTGAGCATCACACTGGCTGTGGATGCTGTTGTTGCGCTCAAGGCAATTTTTGACACTTGCGCCACTGATCCGCCTTTGTCCAGACCAAAGCTGGCGGCAGACAAACCGGGCACGCTGGAGTCAAACCAGACCGACATGTTGCGTCCGTCAGAGTTCAAAGTCACACCTGCGCCGTTGTCGGTGGCGCTCACGCCGTCACGACCTTGCAAGGCATTGATGGCATTGACCACTTTGGCACGGCGATCCGCACCGGATTCACCGTTGACAAAATCGACCGTGACCTTCACGCCATTGACATACATCGATTGCGGGCCAGTGGGGCCGTAGGTGAAGGTGTTGGTGCCTTGGCTGACCACAGGATTGGCCAAAGCTTTGACACCTGTTTCTGTCGTGCTGGCGTTGATGGCTGCCGCCACAGCAATCGCGCTGGATGCGGGGTCGCTGCTGGAGATGACATTGGTTGACAAGGTGTCATCGGCGGCAACGCTTTGACGAATCGTCACGCCATTGATGGTCAAGTCATTGGTGTTCAAACCTGCCGTTGTAGCTGGCGCATTCGCCGCCATTTCTTGCATGCTGGCCAAGGTGCTGGGCGTAGGCGTCACTGAGGCAGTGAACGGTGTTCCTGGCACACGCGCTGTCAACAACAGTTGACCGTTTTTGCTACCCACCGACGCAAACACACCCAAAGTGGAATCTGCATTGATGTGTTGAATCAAACTGGCGGTCAACGCTTGAGGATCTGTGGAGGCAGCCGTTGCCGAGAAAGGCTGACCATTGATGACCAAGGCCAGCGTATTGCCGTTGGCTGGTGTGCCAATGTTGATGGCCTCGACCTGAGCCGTTGCAGGCATTGCAGGCACACGAGGCGCAGTATTGAGCACCGCTTGGTTTTTCGAGTAATCGCCGGCATTCAGACCAATGCGAGAAATATCGCCATTGGGTGCAGCAGTCAACACGATGGGGGCTTGGATTTTTGATTCCAGCGAAATCGTGGAGCTTTGCACGCCTTCGTTCAAACCAATTGCAGAGCCAAAAACGCTGGCGTTGTTGCTGGTTTGAAAGCTCACTTCGATGTTGCGACCATCGGCAGCGACCAAAGTCACGCCTTTGGCATCCGCGCCAGAGTCGATGGCTTTGACGCCTGTTTGGTCGCTGATTTGATTGATGGCTTTGACCACGTTCGCACGCGTTGCCTGTGGATTGTTCAACACGGTGGTGATGTCAGCAGACGCGTAGCCGTTGATGTAGACCACGCCAGTGACCACAGAAGAATCGTCCATCGCCTTGCCGGTGACCACGTTTTCGTTCACCTTGGCATACACGCCGGTGCCGGGCACAGAGGTTTGATAAGGCGTCACGATGTTGGTGATGCCCGTCATACCGGTCGAACCCGCTGAATAACTCAACTTGGCAACGCTGCCGTCGCTGGCTGGGTAAGTCACGGTGACCATGTTGGAGCCCTGCGCCACAGAAACGGCGCGACCCGTGGTCGAGCTGTATTGCGCACTGCCTTGCAAAGCCATCGCAATTTTTTGTGCGACCGCCGCTGGGGTGGTGTCGGATGAAGTAATCACCACGCTCACACCGCCCACGGTGATGGTGCCTGGCGAGGGTGTGCCATTGACCATCAAGGTTTGAACTTCAGGCTGTGTGACCCCTTGGTCTACCGCAGCGCGGTTGATCGCAGCGGCTTTGGCAATCGCACTACCCGCTGCATTGTTGGCAGGCGACAGTTTGTCGTCCGAAGCCAAAGAAGGGCCAATCACCGTGCCGTTGATGAGCAAATCGCCCGAACGCATGGTTGGAATGCTGCCTTGCACATCAACGCTCAAAGACAAATTACGCGTTGAGGTGTTCAAGTCCAAAGCGCTGCCTGTTGAATCGCGCAGCGTGTAGGTCAAGGTGTCTGAGATGACCAAATTGTTTTGACCCACGTTGGGGGCAAACACCACCGCACCTGTTGTGGCGTCGATGCTGCCGGTCAATGCAATTTTCTTGTTGTCAGTTGTCAAGAAATTGGCAGTGATGGTGTTGTTAGCGCCAGAGTTGGTGACGTTGATGGTCAACGAGCCGGTTTGCAAGAATTTGCCGTTGTTTGAGAACTGCTCTGTGCTGCTGGTCAGCGCCAATTGAGGATCAAACGCAGGATAGGCGCTGGGCGTTGCAGGCGCAGTGGCGCTAACCGTCACAGCTGCGCCGTTGTTCACCACAGAGCCGGTGGAGACGCTCAAACCCGAGATTTGGCCATCTGCATTGTTAAAACTCAAGGCCACTTTGCCGTAGGTTGCAGCCACTGTGGGGTCGGTGCCCACCAAAGCGGTTCGGCCTGTGTTGCCACCAAAATAGGCGGATTGGTTGAGCGTGTTTTGAATCTCTGTCAACACACCAGCAGAGCCGTTGGCGGCGTCTGCTGCGGTGATCGTGACAGGTTGCGTGAAACTTTGGCCGTTGCTGGTCCAAGAAATGTTGATCGTGCCAGCGCTGGGTTGCGTGCCCGCAGCAGGCAAGGCCGCAGAAAAATCCAAAGTCTGCACGGCACCCGCATTGGCACCTGCAATCGTGCGCGCCGTTGTCGGATTGATGAACACACTGCCCGACAAGTTGTTGGAAGTGGCCTTGTAAACCGGCATCTCGCCCACGCGCTGACCGGCTGTGCCGTTGAGCACGGGGAAACCGTTCCATTGCGTTTGGTTGGAGATATCAACAATTTGTTGCTTGAGTTGCTGGAATTCCAGATCCAAGTAACCGCGTTGGGTGTCGTCTTGGGTTCCGTTGACAGCTTCCAATGCCAATTCGCGCATGCGTTGCATCATGTCCGTGATGGAGTTGGTCGCTCCTTCAGCGGTCTGGACAAGCGTCACAGCATCGTTGGAATTTTTGACGGCTTGGTTCAACCCGCGAATTTGATTCGTCATCCGGGTTGCAATCGCCATTCCAGCCGCATCGTCTCGCGCAGAATTGATGCGCAAGCCGCTGGACAATTGCTGCATTGCCGTGCTTTGAAGCTTGCCCGTGTTACCGAGAGCATTCTGTGCAAACAGCGCATTCACG
>CAIYFE010000160.1 GCA_903925445.1 uncultured Burkholderiales bacterium
GTTGGATCGCCCAAGTCCTGTCCATCGCTTTGGTGGTCATCCCCACCGCGTGGCTCATCGGTGCGCATCTGTCCGATCAGCGCACGCTCAAACACCGCCCGCTGGTGTGAGCTTGGGCGCCTTCACAGCGCCTGTCTTTCCCTTTTGACTTTTTGGGAGGCCGTGTGTCACGGTTCAGGATGAAACGCGTCTTTTTTCTCTTGTCGTGCATGGTTTGCCTTGGCTTGACCGCCTGCGGTGGCGGTTCAGCAAGTCCTGGCACGACGATGAGCGCGGCAGCCTTGTTGGGTCAGGAGATCTTCAAAGACATCCGCTTGTCAGGCTCCGGGCGCGTGTCCTGCGCCACCTGCCACGACCCCGACTTGGGCCATGCCTCACCCTTTGACACGCCGGTGGCATTGGGCGGCGTCAACCTGGATTTGCCTGGCTTGCGTTTGCCGCCCGCGATTCGGTATTTGCGCTACAACGGCGCTTTCAGCCTGGCTGCCGATGGCTCGGCCCGTGGGGGCTTTTTTTGGGACGGGCGCGTCAACAGCTTGTCCGAGCAAGCCGGTGGCCCGCTGCTCAACGACCATGAAATGGCCAATGCGAGCGTCAACGATGTGGTGCAAAAAATTGTCACCGCGCCCTATGCCGCCAAGTTCAAAGAAGTCTTTGGCGAAGACATTTTCAGCAACGCGGCGGTGGCCTTTGACCGTGTGCGGCAAGCCCTGGCACGTTACCAGCAAGAAGATATTGACTTTGCCTCTTTCTCAAGCAAATTCGATGCTGTCAACGCCGGACGTGCCGCCTTCACCGCGCAAGAGCTGCGCGGCTTAGCCTGGTTCAGCCGGGCAGACAAAGGCAATTGCGCCGCCTGCCACCCCAGCACCCGGCCCGACAACGCGCCTGCGGCTTTGTTCACCGACTTCAGTTACGACAGCTTGGGTGTACCGCGTAACAACGCCATCGTTCGCAACACCGACGCCGCATTTTTCGACATGGGTCTGTGCGGTCCTGTTCGCACCAACTTGAGCGCACGCACCGAGTTGTGTGGGGCCTTCAAAGTGCCCAGCCTGCGCAATGTGGCCTTGCGCAAGCGCTTCTTTCACAACGGCCAGTTCGACAACTTGCGCCAAGCGGTTCGGTTTTATGTCACCCGTGACACCCAAGCCCAGCTGTGGTTTCCCCAAGATCCCTTGGGCAATGTGGACGTTTACAACGATCTGCCCAGCTTGCTGCGTGGCAACGTCAACGTCACCGAGGCCCCATACAACCGCACACGCGGGCAAACCGCCGCGTTGAACGACTCCGAAATCGACGACTTGGTGGCCTTCTTGGGCACCTTGACCGATGGTTTCTTTGCCCCCTGAGGCGCTTTTTTCAAAGGCTCATCCATGTTTCCACTGACCTTCCAACGCGCCTCACTGTCCGCCGTGGCCACTGCCGCTTTGGCCATGTGCAGCCCTGCGCAGGCGCAAACCCCCCCCGAGTTGTTGCAAGAGCTGCGTTCGATGCAACACGAGTTGCGCGCGGTGCGGGCTGAGCTCGAAGCGCTCAAGCGCCAGCA
>CAIYFE010000161.1 GCA_903925445.1 uncultured Burkholderiales bacterium
CACCGCAAGGTGGCTTTTTTCGTATCAGTTAAAAACCGATTACTTGCTGGCAGCGTCAGATGCTGGTGCAGCAGGTGCTGATGCGTCAGCAGCAGGTGCAGAAGCGGCTTCAGCAGGAGCTGGAGCAGCAGCAGGAGCTTCTTTTTTACCGCAAGCCACGAGAGCAGCAGCAGCCAGGAGGGTCGCCAACAGGAGCGATTTTTTCATAACGGTTTTCCTTTGAGGGATTAAAACAATTTCTAGAAATTGCCGTGGTTTTTGCCACGACCGAGCTGATGGACTCGAGCCCTTCTAACTCAGCCAACAATTATAGGGGTAAATCCGCAGCTTCCAATCAGAATTTGTCAGTTCTTTGTCATTTACCGAACGGCGTGCAGCCAACCGGCTTCGCACCAATCAGACAAAAGCATGCGAGCCTGTTCAGAAGCTAATGACAACTGATCGGAATTCAAAAATCTTTGGTCTGCCAACAAGCGCATGAGCTTGGCGTCTGCGCCTGCGGCTCGCCAGCTTTCGCCATTGAGAAACACATGGTGTTTGTCGTAAAGCATGCGGCTGCGTCTGTCCAAACGAACGGCTCTGAATTTGCGTGCAGCCGTGCCTGCCTCAAACCAAACGTTGGCTTTGGGCTCGCTCAAGTACTCGCCCAGAGCGCGCCCCAAATCTTTAGGATCTTGCAATGCGCGGGCCAGCGCGTTTTGGGCAAATGCCAGCAACGATTGCGGCACGGCGGCAGGGTGTGTGACCGCAGCTTGATCGGCGTCTTGGTACATGGCCTCGCCCACCGAGTCCTCGGTGTCCTCGCTCAAGCGCATGAGCAACTCGCGCGCCAGTTCGCCATTTTGCGGCGCTCTGAAGCCGACCGAATAAGTCATGCACTCGCCCACGGCAATGCCATCGTGCGCGTAGCGCGGGGGCAAATACAGCATGTCGCCGGGCTCCAAAACCCATTCTTGTTGGGCTTTGAAGTTGGCCAAAATTTTCAAAGGCACCCCATCGAGCAAGGACAAATCTTTTTGCTTGCCGATGCGCCAATGGCGCTTGCCATGCGCTTGGATCAAAAACACGTCGTAACTGTCAAAGTGCGGCCCCACCCCACCGCCGTTGGAGGCGTAGCTGATCATCAAGTCATCCAGCCGCGCGTCGGGTACAAAGCGAAATTGATGCATCAAGGCAGCGACACGTTCGTCGTGCCCATCCACGCCTTGCACCAACACGGTCCAATCGGGTTCGTTGAGTTTGGGCAAATCGCGTCGCTTGAAGGGGCCGCGCTTGAATTGCCAATCGCGTCGGCCTTGGTCGTGGCCGATGACCAAGCGCGATTCCACATCGGGTTGTTGTGCCAACTCAAACAACTGCGCGCGCGTGAGCAAGGGAGAAAAACCAGGCAAGGCTTGGCGCACCAACAGAGGTTTGCGCTGCCAATAATCGCGCATGAATTCGGCGGCGCTGAGTCCGCCCAGGAGGGGCAAAGGGGTGTTGAGGTTCATCGTGCGACAATTTTGCCTTATGGAAATTACCCAACAATGCGTGGTCGGCTTAACCTGGACCCTCAAAGACACCTTAGGCGAAGTGCTCGATGAACTGGACGAACCGGTCGAGTTCTTGCTCGGCGGTGACGACTTGCTGCAAAAAATCGAAGAAGCCCTGCAAGGACACGAAAAAGGCGCCCAGCTGGACTTGCACTTAGAGCCAGAAGAAGCATTCGGCGATTACGACGAAAACTTGGTGTTTCTAGAAGCGCGCAGCCGCTTTCCCGCCGAACTCGAAGAAGGCCACACGCTAGAAGGCAACGCCCTGCCCGATGGTTGCAACCCCGACGCACCGCGCAACGTGCTCTACACGGTGACCGACATTTACCCCGAACACGTGGTGCTCGATGGCAATCATCCGCTGGCCGGCATTGCCATTCGCATTCATTTGCGCGTGGAATCGGTGCGCGAAGCGACCGAAGAAGAGTTGAGCCGCGCCAGCTTGGGCACTGGTTTTTTCAAAATCGAAAGCCAAGCGCCCGGCGGATCCAGCCTGCATTGATGGCAGGTTTATTTTTTACCTGTTGAGCCGTAGCCGCCTTCGCCGCGCTCACTGGGAGCAGCAAACTCTTGCACCACATTGAACTGCGCTTGCACCACAGGCACGATGACCAGCTGCGCCAACCGCTCCATGGGCTCCAGCGTGAAAGCCACATCGCTGCGGTTCCAAGCACTGACCATCAACTGGCCTTGGTAATCGCTGTCGATCAGCCCCACCAAGTTGCCCAAAACGATACCGTGTTTGTGTCCTAAACCTGAGCGCGGCAAGATCAGCGCCGCGTAGGCCGGATCGGCCAAGTGAATCGCAATGCCGGTGGGCACCAACTGCCAGGCGTTGGGTTGCAGTGTCAGCGGCGCATCCAAACAAGCCCGCAAGTCCAGCCCGGCACTGCCCGGCGTGGCATATTGCGGCAGCTGCTCTGCCATGCGGGGATCGAGAATTTTGACGTCAAGTTTCATACGGATGCTCAATGGGAATTAGAAAGTCGTTGCGCAATTTCAGCCACCAGCTGACGCGCCAAATCAAGTTTGTGGGCGTGCGGCAAGGCTTTGCTGCCGTTTTCGTCGATCAACAACAAGGCGTTGTCGTCTTGCCCAAAAGTCGCCGGACCGATGTTGCCCACCAGCAAAGGCACGCCTTTGCGCTGTCGTTTGGCGGTTGCGTGTTCCAGCAAATCGTGGCTCTCCGCGGCAAAGCCCACGCAATACAGCGCGCCAGATCGGGCGCGTTTTGACTGCGCCACACCGGCCAAGATGTCGGGGTTTTCGGTGAAGGCCAGCACAGGCAAAGCACCTGAGCCGTCTTTTTTGATTTTTTGATCGGTTGGCGATTCAACCCGCCAATCGGCCACGGCAGCGGTGGCGATGAACACATCGGATGAATCACTCAAAGGCGACACTGCGGCTTGCATTTGCAGCGCGGTTTTGACATCCACGCGTTGCACGCCGCGCGGTGTGGGCAAGCTGACCGGTCCAACCACCAAGGTGACTTGCGCGCCGGCCTCCTGGGCGGCGCGTGCGATGGCAAAACCCATTTTCCCGCTCGACAAATTGGTGATGCCGCGCACGGGATCGATCATTTCAAAAGTGGGCCCCGCTGTGACCAAGACCCGTTTGCCGGCCAGCCGTTTGGGTTGAAAGTGGGCGATCAAATCGGCCAATATTTCCTCGGGCTCCAGCATGCGGCCATCCCCGGTTTCGCCGCAGGCTTGTTCGCCTTGTCCGACATCCAACACAAAAGCACCATCGGCCTTGAGTTGCGACATGTTGCGTTGCGTGGCGGGGTGCTGCCACATTTCACGGTTCATGGCGGGCGCCAAAATCAGGGGCACCTGAGCAATGGGTCGCGCCAAGCACATCAGACTGAGCAAATCGTCAGCCCGACCATGCAGCAACTTGGCCATGAAATCCGCACTGGCGGGGGCAACCAAGATGGCGTCTGCTTCGCGGCTTAAATTGATATGCGCCATATTATTGGATTCGCGATCATCCCACTGCGAGGTGAAAACGCTGCGGTTGGAGAGCGCTTGCATCGTCACTGGGGTGATGAACTGAGTGGCCGCTTCGCTCATGACCACCTGAACGCTTGCGCCGGCCTTGACCAAGGCACGACACAACTCGGCCGCCTTGTAACAAGCAATGCCTCCGCTCAAACCCAAAACGATATGTTTATTTGACAAATCATTCATGGAATGCAATGTAACAGAGCGTCTATAATTTCAATTTCCACCTACCGGGCACTCAAAAATGCCCGATCTGGCATGACTCAATTTGTATTCGTCACCGGCGGTGTTGTCTCTTCCCTGGGCAAGGGAATCGCTTCCGCCTCTCTCGCCGCCATCCTTGAATCGCGCGGCCTCAGCGTCACCCTCATCAAACTTGATCCGTACATCAACGTCGATCCCGGCACCATGTCGCCTTTCCAGCATGGCGAGGTGTTTGTCACCGACGATGGCGCAGAAACCGATCTGGACTTAGGCCACTACGAGCGTTTCATCACAACGCGCATGAAAAAGGCCAACAACTTCACCACCGGACAAATCTACAAAAGCGTGCTTGAAAAAGAACGCCGCGGCGATTATTTGGGCAAAACGGTGCAAGTCATTCCCCACATCACCAACGAAATTCAAGATTTCGTGCGCCGTGGCGCAGGTGTGGGCACGCCCGAAGCCGTCGATGTGGCCATTGTTGAAATTGGTGGCACCGTGGGCGACATTGAATCGCTGCCGTTTTTAGAAGCCGCGCGCCAAATGAGCCTCAAGTTGGGTCCCAACAATGCCGCGTTTGTTCATTTGAGCTACGTGCCTTGGATTGCTGCGGCGGGCGAACTCAAAACCAAGCCTACCC
>CAIYFE010000162.1 GCA_903925445.1 uncultured Burkholderiales bacterium
TGAATGCACAAGGCAGCCAAGTATGTTGGCGATAAAACCGCATACCCCATAAGCTCTAGTACTGATTCGTTATTGTTTTGCGTGCCCTCCAACTCTAGCATTGCCGCTTTGTTCAACCTCCAAGTGGTTGAGTGTTTTTGCCATGAATTGGCCATGCTCCACACAATCAAATGAACCATAAACTCGCTTTTAATTTCACTTTCTTCTTGGTATATACCTTGATCATTTCTGCATTTTTATATGCAAGTTTTTCTTTTTCTGGAAAAAACGAGTCCACCTGCCCTGTGTCCAATGAGCAACCCATCTGCATGATGGGGCCGTAGTTTTATTCCTTTTTTACTCCATACGCCCGCACGCCTTGCAATGTATGGGGTGGGTGAAGCATTTGACGTTGTATTTCGCCTATATTGATGCCAAACGCCGTTTGAAGGACGTTGATTTTGGATGATTTGACGAATGCTGCATCGGTTTTTACCCACGTCATTGACGGCATCAAAACCAGAAATGGTGCGCATGATCTTGGGCGCGGGTTTGGGTGTTTTGTTTGTTGCGCTACTGAGCCGCTATTTGAGTCAAGGCGTTGAGCCTTGGCTGGTCGCACCAATTGGCGCCAGTGCCGTGTTGGTGTTTGGTGTTGCAACCAGTCCCATGGCGCAGCCTTGGTCGGTCATTGGTGGCAACACAATTTCTGCTTTGATCGGAACGTGGGTCGCCATGTGGCTACCTGATGAAGTGGCTTTGGCGGGCGCTTTGGCTGTTGCGGGTGCAATTACCGCCATGTTGCTGGCGCGCTGCTTGCACCCACCGGGCGGTGCAGCGGCTTTGTTGGTGGTCTTGTCACACCATCCATCTTTGGCATTTGTGGTGACGCCGTTCTTGCTCAATTCTGTGTTGTTGGTGGTTGCCGGATTGATTTACAACAACCTCAGCGGAAGAGCCTATCCGCATTTGACGCTCGCGGATCGCAGCGATTTACAGCCCATCACGCGGTTCACCCAACACGATTTAGACGCGGCGCTTCATCATTACCAGCAAATCATTGACGTTGCGCCCTCCGATTTGGCGCAATTGCTCCAGTACGCAGAATCGGCAGCTTACCAGCGCACCTTGGGAGATTTGCGCTGCATCGACGCCATGACAAGTTCGCCGCTTTCGGTTGAGTTTGGCTCAACCCTGTCAGAGGCTTGGCAGCTCATGAGGCAGCATCGAATCAAGGCTTTGCCTGTGGTGGACCGAGCACGTCGGGTTGTGGGCATCGTCACTTTGGCTGATTTTTTAAAGCATGCACAACTGGGAGACCATTCGCACTTGCGCGAACGCATCCGCGCCATCTGGCAAGCCAGCGGTGGCTCACACAGCGACAAACCTGAGGTGGTTGGGCAGATCATGACTCGCCGCGTGCGCGTCGCGCGTGATCAAAGTTATTTGGCAGAATTGCTGCCTTTGTTTTCTCAAACCGGTCACCACCACTTGCCCGTGATCGATTCAGAAAATCGTCTCATTGGAATATTGACCCAAACCGATGTCATCAATGCGCTCATCCAAACTGTTAAACCCCGTCGGCTGGTTTGAAATTTATGTGAACGACCTTGCTCGTGCAGGGCGTTTTTATGCGGCTGTTTTAGAACGCCCCTTGCGTGCAGCGCCCAACGATGGCACGTTTGAAGCATTGGAGTTTGAAGGGCAAATGCCTGGCTCTGGCGCCATGGGTGCGTTGATGAAGCACCCCATGAGAAAGCCCAGCTCAGAGGGGACGATGGTTTATTTTTCTTGCGTCGATTGCGCCAAAACCAGCGAACTGGCGCTTGCGCACGGTGGACAAATTTTCAAGCCCAAATGGTCCATTGGTGAGCATGGTTACATCGCCATCATTGGCGACACCGAGGGCAATGCGATCGGGCTGCACTCTTTTGCTTGACCGATAAATGCCAAGCTGTGGCGCCGCAGCAACCGCTTCAGTTTTTTCGAGCCGCCCAAAACACGGCACCTTCTGGGCCATAACGCTCAGAGTGCACAACGCCTCGCGGCACTTCAAAACGATCGCCCACTTTGAGATGCAGGGTTTGGCCTCCCAGGGTCAACCAATATTCGCCTTGTGCAACGATGGCATCGGTGTCAAAGGGGTGGTCGTGCGGCTCATTTGAAAAATGGGGCGCCCAAACCCTTTCCAACACTTGGTCAAAGCCCTCTTTCAATTTGCGGGCGCGAAATGCATCAAAGCTCGTGTCCATCATGGCGTTTCTCCTCAAGGTTCCTGCATGAGCATCACGGGAAGTGCCGTGGTTGACTTGACGGTTTGCAACACGATGCTGGATCGAATGTTGTGCACCCCGCTCAAGTGCGTGAGTTTTTTGAACACCGAGTCTGACAGCGCTTGGAGGCTCGGCGCCACGATTTGCAACAAGTAATCGGCATCGCCCGTGATGGCGTAACACTCTAATACTTCTGGAAAGTCGGCCATGTTCTTCTCAAACGTTGAGCCCTCGTTGCCGCCGTGTCGTGTGAGGCTGACGTAGGTAAATGCGCGCACCCCCAGCCCCAACGCTTGCGGCTCGAGCAAGGTCACGTAGCGGCTGATCACGCCGTTGGCTTGCAAGGATTGAATGCGGCGACTGATTTGCGAGGTCGACAGATGAATTTTCTCGCCCAGCTGCTGGTGCGTGATCAAGGCGTTTTCTTGCAGCGCAGACAAAATGGCCACATCGGCTTTGTCTAGCAACACATTCGCAAAATTTTTGGATTTCATGCATCAATTGTGCATAAATACGCCTTTTAAGCAACGATGTCGCGCACATTGTGCGGCGGTTTTTTGTCAAACTTTGGGCTGGTGATTCACTCTTATTCACGCGAAGGCAGAAAA
>CAIYFE010000163.1 GCA_903925445.1 uncultured Burkholderiales bacterium
CGGTGTCCCAGGTGTCGAGGGTGACCTGCTCGCCCTTCTCGGCGTCCCACTCTTCCTTTTGCATGAGGATGGGCAGGGAGATGTGGTCGGAGTACTTGTTGACGACTTGGCGCAGCTTCCAGGCGGTGAGGAACTCGTCTTCGCCTTCGCGCAGGTGCAGGGTGATGTCGGTGCCGCGGGTGGGCTTGGTGATGGCATCGACCTCGAAGTCACCGGTGCCTTCGCTGCTCCAGCGCACGCCCTCTTCGGGCTTCAGGCCGGCGCGGCGGGACTCGACGGTGATGCGGTCGGCCACGATGTAGCCTGAATAAAACCCCACGCCAAATTGGCCAATCAATGCGCCTTGATCTTTGGCATCGGTTTTTTGTTCGCCGCTGAGTTGGCTCATGAATTCGCGCGTGCCGCTTTTGGCAATCGTGCCCAAGTGGTCAATCGCCTCTTGCTGGCTCATGCCGATGCCGTTGTCGGCAATGGTCAGGGTTTGAGCGGCTTTGTCAAAACTCACCCGCACTTCAAGATCGGGCGTGTTTTCGAACAAGGCGGCGTTGTTGAGCGCTTCGTAGCGCAGCTTGTCGCAAGCGTCTGAGGCGTTGGAGACCAGCTCGCGCAAAAAGATTTCTTTGTTGGAATACAGCGAATGCGTGACCAAGTGCAGCAGCTGCGACACCTCGGCTTGGAAGGAATGCGTGTGTTTTGTCATGTCTCTTAGATTGCTAAAACAAAAAATAACGCCCCAGAGATGTGGGGCGCGGCTATGAATTTCAAGGGCTTCAGAAGCGCTCGTTCTCGCCCAAGTAACGCCATTGGCCAACGGGCAAATTGCCCAGCACCACGCGCCCCATGCGAATGCGCTTCAAGCCGACTACCAGCAAACCCACTTGTTCGCACATGCGCCGGATTTGGCGTTTCTTGCCTTCGGTCAAGACAAAGCGCAGCTGCTCTGGGTTTTGCCATTCGACTTGGGCGGGCTTGAGCGGTTTGCCGTCAAGACTCAGGCCGTGGCGCAATCGCGCGAGTTGGTCTTTGGGAAAAACCGATTGCACTTGGGTGGCCTCGCCTTGGTAAGTCACGCGCACCAAGTATTCTTTTTCCATCAGGCTGTCTTCGCCGATCAACTGGCGCGCCACGCGTCCGTCTTGGGTGAGCACCAACAAGCCCACCGAGTCGATGTCCAAACGTCCAGCCGGCGCCAATCCGCGCAATTGGACGGGTTGAAAGTTGCGCTTGGAGCGATCTTCGCGCCAACGATTGCGCGCTTGAATGAGGGTGATGGCGGGCTCGTGACCGTCTTCGGCTTGGCCACTGACGTAGCCCATGGGCTTGTGCAACAAAATGGTCACTTGCGTGCTTTGCTGGCCTTTGGCGCGCGGGTCGATGTCGATTTGATCGGCGGCGCTCACCTTCACACCCATGGCAGCGGGTTGTCCGTTGACACGCACCCATCCCTGCTCAATCCAGGCATCCGCCTCGCGGCGAGAGCACAAACCCAGCTCGGCCATGCGTTTGTTGAGTCTTATACTTTCCATTTTTAAATCTTTTGAATTCTTTATGAGTGAAATAAGAAGCAAACTGATCGTGGCATTCTTATTTTTGTGGGTTTGGAGCGCGCAAGCGGGGTATGACGAGGCCTACGCTGCTTTGCAAAGAAAGGACTATGCCACAGCCCACCCCTTGCTTTTGTCGGCGGCTAGCAAGGGCGACGACAGGGCTTGGAACGCTTTGGGCGTGATGTACTTACAAGGGCTGAGCGTCAAACGCAACGATGTCAAAGCGCTGGAGTATTTTGAAAAATCCGCCGCCCAAGGCAATGCCAACGCGCTCAATGGTTTGATGCAAATTTTGGGAGCAGGCACCGATGCCGTGCCCAAAGACGTCGAGCGCGCCAGAGCCTGGGCTTGGAAGTTTGCGCAAGCAGACAACCCCTACGCGGCCTTTGTTTTCTATCAGCTGGCCATTCAAAACGAACTGAGCATCTTGGACGACAAAGGCGTGGTCGATCGCGCGCGCTACGACGCATTGGCCAAACGCGCCCCCGATGACCGAGACTTGGACGCACGCGCCTTCACCATGTTGTCGCTGGCCGCAGAAGGCGGCTATCCCGCTGCGCTGGCGATTGCGCAGATGACGTTGTTGGAGCGCAGCGGAGAGGGCGTGGCAGACCGCGCGCTGGAGTTGGATGCATTGATTCAAGATAAATTCAGAAATCAAATTCCAGTGCAAATGGCGATTCAAATGAATCAAGAAGTCACGAATTTGAAAAACCTCAAACTGCTTGGAACAACGTATGCCTCGCCGCGTCTTTACCGCGATGCCTACCCGTTGGTCATGGTCTCCGCCTACGCGGGGAGTCAGCTAACCACGGCTGAGTGCGACCGAGCCAAAGCAAGGGTCAGCAAACTGCAAATTTTGGAAGGCATGCGAGACAAAGATGCGCTGCCAATTGAAGCGCGTTTGTTGGACGATGTGCTTTTTGTCAAAGGCCATTGGAAAGAACAGTGGACCATCGACTTGTGTGGCAAGTCGGTCACCGTGCCCATTCGGTTTGATGAAGATGGTTGGGCGGGCGCGTACTTCACGGTCGACTCCAAAAGCGTCAAGTTGCAGAAGTAATGACCGGCATGCGCAAAAGCAGCGCCAAAAATGTATACAATATGTATACTTATAATAAATATATTACAATGAGCAATTAAATTTGCTTATTTGAGTAGTGTGAGGAAACTAATACCTCTTCTGTTCTTGTTCTTTTGGAGTTGTACGGCTTGGGCGGACTATGCACAAGCCGTAGCTGCTTTGAAGGAAAAGGACTACGCCAGTGCCGAGACGTTGCTGCAAGATGCTGCGAGCAAGGGAGACGCGCGCGCATGGAATGCATTGGGCGTGATGTATTTGGACGGCATGGGCGTTGCACAAGATGATGTGCAGGCACTGGTTTACTTTGGCAAAGCGGCATCAGGGGGCAACACCAACGCCTTGAAAAGCCTGATCAATATTTTTGGGCAGGGCACGGCAACCGTTCCCAAAAACGCAGATCGCGCCAGAGGTTGGGCGATCAAATTTGCGCAAGCCAACAACCTCTATGCCGCATTTGCGTATTACCAATTGACGATTGAAAACGAACTCAGCGTGGTGGATGGAAAAGGCAAATTTGACCGCTCGCGTTATGCGGCACTTGCCAAAAGGTCAGTGGCTGATCGGGAGTTGGATACACAAGCTTTTTCGTTGTTGTCTTTTGCCGCCGAGCGGGGCTTTGTGCCTGCAGTCGCCGAAGCCCAACAAATTTTGCTCACGCGCAGTGGCGAGGGCGTGGCCGAAAGGGCGCTGAGTTTTGATGAAGAAATTCAGCAAAGATATGCCACCAAAATTTCCGCAGATGTTTATGCGCAATTGCAACAAGACGCCGAGAAATTAAGGGGCTTGAAAAACTTAGGCGACAGCTTTGTGTCCGTGGGACTGTTCAACGATGTGTTTCCTGCCGCTGCTTCTGCGGCGTATTCGGTCAGCGGTGTCAACCCCAGCGGCTGCGCTAGCAGCAGAGTCAAAGTCAAGCGCTTGCAAGTCACGCAACGCATGCAGGGCAAAGAAACGTTGTACATCCGCGCACGCTTGCTCAGCGACATGATGATGCTCAAAGGTCGTTGGCAAGAGCTTTGGACGATGGATGTATGTGGCAAAACCGTTTCGGTTCCCGTATCGTTTGAGGCCGACGGTTGGGCGGGCGCGAATTTTTTGGTGCAAGCGCCGCAAGCACAACTTGTCAATTGAGTTGAATTTCCTGAGACTTGGTGAAAATACTATTTTTGTATATTTTAGACATTAACTTATCCTTTGATGTATATTTAATTAATTCACGAATACTTTTTGAAGCGTGAATGCATGGCGCTGGCTTGGGCGGCCGCGCTGTCAACTCTTTTTACATCAGGGGTAACGGTCATGGCCGAAACGAGCAATACAGGTTTTTCTCAGAGCAACCAAGTCAGTCACGGCTTGAATTTGCATTTGGCTTTGGCCGATCCCAACCAAATGCCGCAACTCATGATGGCGATTGCCAGCAAAGAAAACGAGACCAGCGCGGCGTTGCGCATGCTCAACTTTGTGCATTTCGCGCGGTTTCTCCCCACGCCAGACAACACAACGCTGCAAGTCATCACGAGTTTTGACGGACCTTTGCAAGCGTATGCGTTGGATTTTGTGATTGCCATTGGGCCGATCTTTGATGCGATTTTGGGGTTCGTCAAAGACCACCCGCCCTTGCCCGTGAAGGATCATCCCGAGGCATTTTTTGATTTTGTCCAAGCCAACAACCGCGTGAGTGTGCAAGCCCCTGCTTTGGTGTGGGACGACTACCCCGTTTTCAGCGCTTACCCCGAATTGACGGTGATTGACATTTTGGGGCCGCGAAAAACACCGCCACCGGTGCGCCCCGTCGACCCCGTCACGGTGGATTTGGCGGATGTGCAAGGCAACATCATTCGGGGTTATCGCGCGGCACAAGCGCATCACTATTCTTTGCGTGTGCAAGACGGACCGGCTGCCAGAGAGTTGCTGCTGCAATTGATCGATGGCGATGGGCAAAGCTTGCCGCGCATCACGAGTGCGCAAGTCTGGGATGAAAAGCCGCCTTACATGCTCAACGTCAGCGTGTCGGCGCAAGGCTTGCAGGCATTGGGCGTGCCGCCTGGCTTGATTGCGCGTTTTCCGCAGGCGTTTTTGCAAGGGCCTGCGCAACGCGAAAGAGCCATTCAAAACGGAGACATCGACCAAAGCGCGCCCGAGCATTGGGAGATTGGCGGCCCCTCAACACAAGTGCATTGGATGGTGTCGCTTTTTTCAAATGCGGATGAGCACAGCCAAAAGAAATTCAACGCCGCGCATGAGCAATTGCTGGCGGCCTTCAAGCGCCACCATTTGACCTTGGTGCATCAGCACAACGCGCGCGCCATGCCAAACGGCCAGGTTCACTTTGGCTATGTCGACGGCATTGCGCAACCGCGATTGGCCGGTGTGGACACGGGCGCTGCCACAGCCTTGCAGCCTTTGGCGGGCGTGGGCGAATTTTTGCTGGGACAAAACTACACCAGCGTGTACGGCGGAAAAAGCTTGGGCGATATGCCTGCCGAGTTGTGCGAGAACGCAAGCTTTGCCGCAGTGCGCGTGTTGGACCAAGATGTGGCCGCGTTTGAATCCTTGCTCGATCAAGTCAGTGCCAAAGAAGGTGTCGATCGCGAGTGGGTGGCTGCCAAGATGATGGGGCGCTGGCGCAATGGTCAACCCTTGGCCCAATCGCCCACGGGTTTGGGAGCTGACGGTCAGCCAGTGCCTCAAGGCATCAATGCGTTTGACTATGCGCCTTCGCTGGCTTATCCCCAGCAAGACAACGACCATCAGGGATTGCAATGTCCCGTGGGCTCGCACATTCGGCGCATGAATCCACGCAGCAGTTTGGTGGCGGGGCAGCCCTACAGTCGGCGCATCATCCGTCGCGGCATGCCCTATGGATCGCCTTGGCAGGCTGACAAACCCAATGAGCGACGCGGTTTGTTTGGGTTGTTTTTGTGCGCAGACTTGAGCCGTCAATTTGAATTCTTGATGCAGCAGTGGGCCAATACCGATTCGTCCGCCAGTGGCATTCGCGACACGCAAGACCCCATCATTGGCGATCAAACCTTGGGCGGTTTGTGCCGCATTGCCCGAGCCGATGGCGCAGCACCGATTGAGTTCAAAGTGCCGCGTTGGGTCAACACCAAAGGCAGTGTGTACATGTTGATGCCCGGCCTGAACGGCTTGCGCTGGTTGGCCAAGGGCGAGGGGTTTGACAACACGGCCGCGCATCGCATGGGGCCTGCGCAATGGTTGTCGGAGGCGCCGCGCGTGCAAACGCGATCGCGTCTGGTGCCAGAAATTTTTGATCCCATGAACCCTGACTTTTTGGCCAACCCTTACCCTTATTACGCTTTGTTTCGCAAGCACGCGCCGGTGGTCAAAGTTGCGCGTGGGGATTACCAGTCGTATTGGGTGTTCAGCCATGCGTTGTGCGCGCAAGCTGCCTCTGACCCCTACACCTACTTGAAAAATCCAACGTCAGTTCCTTTGACGGGGCGGGGCATGTTCTACATGGACACACCGCAGCACGCCATCACGCGCCAAGCGATCAATCCCTTGTTTACCCAAGCCATCCAAGGCGTGGTGGACGCCGCAGGTGTGCGTGCTCAGCAAGCGTTGGCGGGTTTGAAACAAGCAGGCGGCTCGTTTGACTTGGTGAATCAATACGCCAAACCCGTGACGCAAGATGTGTTCATGCGCATGTTTGGCGTGCCGCCCACCATGTCCAGCACCATGGGCGCGTTGGCGCAAACCATGTTGGATTGCTTCAACCCCATGTTGCCTTTGGACAGCCGCACGCCGGGCTATGCCGCTGCTGCGCAAGTGCTGGGTTTGTTTGGCGCCATTGCGGGCGGTTGCCCCGCACATCGACTCAGTCCAGAGGCTGGGTTGTTTTGCGACATGCAGTCGCTGTTGAACACGCCAGCGTTGACATCGATAGAGAGCGTTCAAACGGCGTTGAACTTTTTATTGGGCGGGTACTTGGCCAGCACCTTCTTGATATCAACCGCTGTGTTCAACCTCTTGAGCCATCCCAAGGCCTTGTTGCAGTACCAGCAAGGTGACGCGAATGCGCGCCAGCGCGCCATGCACGAGTTGCAGCGCTTTGATGCGCCCTTGCAAATGACCGATCGATTTGCGGCCACGTCGATCGAATTGGGTGGCGTGTGCATTCCTGCAAATGCGCAACTGTCCTTGGTGTTGGGTTCGGCCAACCACGACAGCGCGGTGTTTGGCGCCGATGCCGATGCGCTCAACCTTGAGCGAGACATTGCGCCTGGCAGCAACATGGTGTTTGGCCACGGTGAACACGCTTGCATCGGTGCGCCCATGGCGATCCAAACCGTGCCCGTGATTTTGGACGCTCTGCTGCAGCAATTTGCCGCGCTGTCGCTGGTGCCCGAGGGCGCCGTGCGCATGACCGATCCAACGTTCAGAGGATTCAACCAATTGCTGCTCAAGCCGTGATGTGTGTATGAGCGTGTTGCGTTTTGAAAATTTCGAAATTCAACTGAACCGTCGCCAACTGGTGGTCCAGGGGCAGGTGGCGGAGTTGGGCGCGCGCGCTTTTGATTTGCTGGTGGTGCTGGCGCAAAAAGTCGGAGCCGTGGTGTCCAAGGCCGATTTGCTGGAGCAGGTTTGGCCGAATTTGGTGGTGGAAGAAAACAACCTGCAAGTCCAAATACACACCTTGCGCAAGTGTTTGGGTACGCACGCCATTGCCACCGTGCCGGGCCGAGGCTATCGGTTGGTGGCCAAACCCGTGGATGAAGCGCCACAACATAGCCTCGCGTCTGAGCCGGGTGCTCAGAAGTTGAGCGCCTCGCCCGTCGCGGTGTCTGTGGCCTCGGTGCCTGGAAATTTTCCTGTGCAGCTCGATCCCATGTACGGGCGCGAGCACGATGCACACGTGCTCCAAAACAAGTTGGCGCACCAAAGGTTGGTGACGATTTTGGGTCCCGGAGGACGCGGCAAATCGACCTTGGCCTTGCATGTAGCTTGGTCTTTGCGAACGCAATTTGCACAGGGCGTTTGGTGGTTGGATTTGGCCTCTGTGCAAGAAAAGCAAGACTTGGTTGACTTTGTGGCGCAGACCTTGGGCTTGAGTTTGCCGCGCTTGCGCGATGCGCAAGAAGAGCTCATCGACGCCTTGCAGTCGCAAAATGCATTGTTGGTCTTGGATGGTTGTGAGCATTTGGTGGTCGCAGTGGCGGATTGGGTTCGCCAACTTTTGCATCGCTCCTTGGGGCTGCGAATTTTGGTGACCAGCCAAGAGCGTTTGCGGCTGTTGTCGGAATGGGTCTACCAGCTGGATGCCTTGCCAACGCCTGAGCCCTCGCAATGGCAGCAGGCCTTGGAGTTTGGTGCGGTGCGCTTGTTTTGTACGCGCGTGCAAGCGCAAGACCGCAGGTTTTCGCAGAGCAAAGAAAACATTCAAGCTGCAATTCAAATTTGCCAGCAGTTGGACGGCAACGCTTTGGCGATTGAATTGGCCGCTGCCCGTGTGCCCATGCTGGGCTTTCAAGGGGTTTTGGAGCGACTCAACGAGCGGCTTGAATTGCTCACCGCCGAATCCTCGCCGGCCTTGTCAAAACACGTCAGCTTGTTGGCCGCGTTGGAGTGGAGCCATCAGCTTTTGTCGCAGGCTGAGGCAGAATTTTTTCGCCGCCTTGGTGTGTTCAAAGACGGCTTCAGCCTAGAAGTCTGCCAAATTTATTTCGATGCCTTTGCGCAAGATGACGCAAGCGTCTTGGATTTGCTCAACAGCTTGATTGAGCGCTCCTTGGTCACCGTGTCGGGCGAGGAGCCGCCACGATTTCGTTTGCTCGAAACCAACCGCACCTATGCGCTGCACAAGTTAGATCAAGCTGGCGAAACTTCGGTCTACATGGACAAGTTTGCACGCGCCATGCGTGCGCTGTGCCGAACCATGATCCAGTCACGCAACGACAAGCTGCTGTGGCAAGAGATGAACAACATTCGAAAAGCCATGGATTGGGTCATGGCGCAATCCAAAGCCGCAGACCATGAGCTGGCGATTGCTTTGGCGGTTGATTCGGCGTGGCTGTTAGCCGTGGGTGGGCAAGTCAGCGAGGCGCTGACTCGCTTGCTTCAGGTGCAGCCGTGGGTGGACGACACCACACCGCCTCAGTTGGCTGCCCGGTATTGGCAGTGGCTGGCGCGATGCGGCGCACGCGGGCGATTGCCAACGCCGCAATGCATGGCTTACTTTGAGCGTGCCGAACAAATTTTTGAGACCTTGGAGCAAGCTCGCCACATCCACGCTTGCCGACGCATGCGAGCAGAGGCGTGTTTGGACATCCACGATGTGGATCAAGCGCAAAAAGTGTTGGCCTTGGCACAAGCCCAAGAAACTCCAGGTTGGCCCATTGCCGATCGGTTGCGGCGCTTGCGCATTCAGGCGCTGATCGAAAGCGCACAAGCCAACTTCAGCAGCGCACTGGCCACGGCTGAATTTGCTTTGTCCTTGGCGGAGGCCGACCAGGTCGAGCGCTATGTCGCCATCTTGCGCGCCGACATGGCGGGCATTCACATGGGGCTGCACAACCACGACCAAGCTGTGGCGTTGTACCAAGCGCTCTTGTCCAGCACCAACCCGCAATACTTTCACAAACTCACCATGGCCAATGCGTGCGGTGGCTTGATTGCGGCTTTGTTGGAGTTGTCCCAACCCGAATCCGCCGCCCAGGTGTGCCAAGAACGAATGGCCTTGATGCGTCGCAGCAGTCTGTTCATGAGCTATTGCGATGTGTTTGCGCGGCTGCTGATCGGCCTAGGTCACACCCTGCCTGCCGCGCGTTTTGTGGGCGCTGCCAATGCGTTTTTCGACCAAGCCCAGTTGCGGCGCGATCCTTTGGTGCAACGCGCCCACGACGCCACCTTGAGCGCGTTGCAGCAGGCATTGACTCCCACGCAAGTGAATTTGTGGCAATCTGAAGGTGTCCATGCCACGGAAAGTGAGTTGGCCTCACAGTTGTTGAGCTTGCTGCCCGCGCCGCCCCCTGTTTAAGAACTTTTAAGGTCGAATTAAGACCGCTTCAAACACGCAAAACCTAGTATTTCATCCATGCCGCAAGTGATCGCGGTCATGCTTGGTCAATACGTGAAAGAGGTGGCGTGATGAAAAAATTACTGGTTGTTTTAATCGCAACGATTTGGAGCTTGAGCGCACAAGCTGATTACTCGCAAGCGCTCGCTGCTTTCAAAGGCAAAAACTACGCAGACGCTGAAGCGTTGCTGCAAGAAGCAGCCAACAACGGCGATGACCGCGCTTGGAATGTGTTGGGCGTCATGTACCTGCAAGGCCTGGATGTTGAACAAAACACCGCCAAGGCCGTCGCACATTTCGAGCGTGCAGCGGCCAGTGGCAACGTCAACGCGTTCAAAAGCTTGGTGCAAATTTTCAGCCAAGGCAGCGACAGCATGCCCAAAGACGTAGAGCGCATTCGCAAGTGGGCTTGGCGGTTTGCACAAAACAACAACGCCTACGCCGCGTTTGTGTACTACCAATTGGCCATTCAAAACGAGCTCAATGTGATGGACGAACAAGGCCGAGTCGATCGCCAACGGTATGACGCCTTGGCCAAACGCCCCGTGGGAGACCGCGAACTCGACGCCAAAGCCTACGCCATGTTGTCGCTTGCTGCCGAGCGAGGATATTTGCCTGCGGTGGTTGAAGCGCAACGCGTTTTGTTGTCACGCGACGGCCA
Organism: uncultured Burkholderiales bacterium; assembly: GCA_903925445.1. Taxonomy (GTDB): domain Bacteria; phylum Pseudomonadota; class Gammaproteobacteria; order Burkholderiales; family Burkholderiaceae_C; genus Limnohabitans. The sequence continues at coordinate 10,332 of CAIYFE010000163.1, forward strand.
AGCCGCCAGCGAAAAAGCGCTGAGCTATGACTTTGAAATTCAAGACCGCTATGCCTCAAAAATTTCAGCACAAGACTCAGCGCAGCTCACCCAAGAAGCGCAGGCGTTAAAGCGCATTCAAAGCTTGGGTTCCACCCGCGTCTCAGTGGCTTTGTACAACGACGTGTTGCCCTCGGTCATCCAAGCGGCTGACGCGCAAGTCAAGTCGTGCGATCGTTCAAAAATCCAAGTGGCTCAGTTGCAAGTCAATGGGCCCATTCGCGGTGAGACTTATCTGCCTTTGAATGCACGTTTGTTGGGTGAGACTTTGCTGCTTCAAGGGCAATGGCGAGAAGTTTGGACGCTCAACGCTTGCGGCAAAAAAGTGGCTGTGCCCGTGACATTTGAGGCCGATGGCTTGGCCGCCGCCAAGTTTGCGGTGGATGCCCAAGGCGCGGTCGTCTCGCGTTAACTCGACCAGCCCCGCAAGGCTTTTAAATCCAGCACCCGAACGCCACCGTATTCGATGCGAATGGCGCCTTGCGCTTGCAAGGTGTTCAAGGCCACATTGACCCGCTGGCGTGACAAGCCCACCAAATAAGCCAACTCTTGCTGTGTGATGCGCAGCATTTCGCCCACACCTGGAAACAAAGTCGGGTTGAACAAGGCCGCCAAGTTGCGCGCCACGCGCATGTCGGGGTCGTTGGAGCGGTCAATCTCGCGCGCTTGAATGAACTGCGCCAAGCGCTCGTTGAATTGGTTCATCACAAAGCGGTTAAAGCCAATCGAGTTGTCCAACAACCAATGGAATGTGTCCACTGGAATGCCCGCCACCACGCTGTGTCGCAAGGCCATGATGTTGTAGCGGTAAGGCTCGCGCTTTAAGGCCGTGCCTTCTCCAAACCAACCGCCTGGGGGTACACCCGTGAACGTGATGGTGCGACCGCTGGCGCTGTCGGTGCTCATCTTGAGCAAACCTTCGATCACGCCAAACCAAAACGTCACCGGACGCCCCATGCGGCAAACGTAGTCGCCGGCTTGGGGATCGCTCACCACGACTTGTGGCGCGACAAATGTTCGATCGTTGGGCGTGAGCAAAGCCAGCCAAGGAATTTGGCGAAGCTCTTGTTCGGTGGCGTTGCGTCGTCGTTGGTAAACACTGGGTTCTTTGGCCATGGGTCGCGTGCGCTCTTGTCAGATACGGGTAAGTCATGTTAGGGGTCTTCCCTGAATTGTCGTCGTAACGACAACTTGGCGTCAAACTAAGTCCTAGGATTCGCTCCGATTCGAAGTGATCGCCGCTGGCGGTGACAAATTTTTGAAAAAAGCGACAAAACAAGGATCAGGAATGCAGACCACGTTCCCCCGACTGCTACTCAAACATGCCAAGGAGCGCCCCAACGCGCCCGCCATGCGCGAGAAGGAATACGGCATTTGGCAAACCATCGATTGGGCGCACATGGCGCAGATGGTCGAGCACATGGCTTGCGGCTTGCACCAAGCCGGTTTGCAGCGTGGCGAGCACATGGTGGTGGTGGGCTCCAACCGCCCACGCTTGTACGCCACCATGCTGGCCGCGCAGTCGTTGGGCGCGATTCCCGTGCCGCTCTACCAAGATGCCGTGGCCGCCGAATGCGTGTTTCCTTTGAACAACGCCGAGGTGCGTTTTTGTGTGGTCGAAGACCAAGAGCAAGTCGACAAGTTGCTGGAAATTCGGGCGCAATGCCCCCGCATCAGCCACATCTACTTTGACGACCCACGCGGATTGCGCAAATACGACGAGCCCGGATTGGCGTCACTCGAAGAATTGCTGGCCGCTGGCGCGGTGTTTGCCCAACAGCACCCCAAGTTTTGGGAAAGCGAAATTGACAAAGCGCATGCAGACGATGTGGGCGCGATGTTCTTTACCTCCGGCACCACGGGCAACCCCAAAGGCGTGGTGCACACGCACCATTCCTTGATCAACCGCGCCGAAGCTGGCGCGCAGTTTGACAACTTGAGCGCAGGCGAAGATGTGTTGGCTTACTTGCCGCCCGCGTGGATTGGGCAAAACATCTTCAGTTATGCGCAGTGGTTGTATTGCGGTTATGTGGTCAATTGCCCCGAGTCAGCGGCCACCGTCAACATCGACCTCAAAGAAATTGGGCCCACGTATTACTTCGCGCCTCCGCGTGTGTTTGAAGGCTTGCTCACCAGTGTGATGATTCGCATGGAAGACGCGGGTCGCCTCAAGCGCGGCATGTTCCATGCCTTCATGGGCGTGGCGCGCAAATACGGCAGCACCAAGATGGACGGCAAGTCGATTGGCTTGTGGGGCACGCTGTTGTATGGCTTGGGCAACTTCTTGGTCTATGGACCGTTGCGCAACAACTTGGGCATGAGCCGTGTGCGTGTGGCCTACACCGCAGGCGAAGCCATTGGCCCAGATTTGTTCAGCTTTTATCGTTCCATTGGCGTGAACTTGAAGCAGCTCTACGGTTCCACTGAAACCGCTGTGTTTGTGTGTTTGCAACCCGACCATGAAGCACGCGCCGACACCGTGGGTGTGCCCTGCGCTGGCGTGGAAATCAAGGTGGCCGACAACGGTGAAATTTTGGTCAAGTCTGCTGGCTTGCTCAAAGGTTATTACAAAAACCCGGAAGCCACGGCGGAGGTGTTGACGGCCGATGGTTGGTATCACACCAGCGATGCGGGCTTTTTGGATGCGCATGGTCACTTGAAAATCATTGACCGCGTGAAAGACGTGGGACGCATCAAAGGCGGTAGCAACGACGGCGCCATGTTTGCGCCCAAGTACGTCGAGAACAAACTCAAATTTTTCCCACACATCAAAGAAGTGGTGGCCTATGGCGACCAACGTGAAAAAGTGTGCGTGATGATCAACATTGACTTCGATGCCGTGGGCAACTGGGCCGAACGTCGCAACTTGCCTTACGCCGGCTACACCGATTTGGCGCAAAAACCCGAGGTGTATGGTTTGATCAAAGCGTGCGTGGAAAAAGTCAACGCCGATTTGGCACAAGACAGCTTGTTGGCCGGTAGTCAAGTCAGCCGCTTCTTGGTGTTGCACAAAGAACTGGACGCCGACGACGGCGAACTCACCCGTACCAACAAAGTGCGTCGTGGCTTCATTGCAGAAAAGTACAACGTCTTGATCGACGCCTTGTACAACGGCGCCACCGAACAATTCATAGAAACCCAAGTCAAGTTTGAAGATGGCCGCACTGGCAGCGTGAGCGCAACGCTCAAATTGTCAGACGCTAAAACCTTCACGCCCGTGGGGAAAGCAGCATGAGCAAGAAAATTGGCGACGTCATCCTGGACGTGAAAAACATCAGTTTGCGCTTTGGCGGGGTCAAAGCGCTGACCGACATTTCATTCAATGTGCGCGAGCATGAAGTGCGCGCCATCATCGGCCCCAATGGCGCGGGTAAGAGTTCGATGCTCAATTGCATCAATGGTGTGTACACGCCGTCTGAAGGCTCGATCACGTTTCGGGGGCAAACCTTCGATCACATGGACAGCCACCAAGTGGCGCGCATGGGCATTGCGCGCACCTTCCAAAATTTGGCGTTGTTCAAAGGCATGAGCGTGCTCGACAACATCATGACCGGACGCAACTTGCGCATCAAAAGCAATTTGTTTTTGCAAGCCCTGCGCTTAGGTCCTGCCGAGCGAGAGGAGATTGAGCACCGCGAAAAAGTCGAACGCATCATCGACTTTTTGGAAATTCAAGCCTTTCGAAAAACCCCCGTGGGTCAACTTCCCTACGGTTTGCAAAAACGTGTCGACTTGGGTCGCGCGTTGGCGTTGGAGCCACAAGTCTTGTTGCTTGACGAGCCCATGGCCGGCATGAACGTGGAAGAAAAACAAGACATGTGTCGTTTCATCTTGGATGTGAACGACGAGTTTGGCACCACGATTGTGTTGATCGAACACGACATGGGCGTGGTGATGGACATTTCTGATCGCGTGGTGGTGCTCGA
>CAIYFE010000164.1 GCA_903925445.1 uncultured Burkholderiales bacterium
ACATGGCCTTGCAAGTCGATGTAGAAGTAATACTCCCATTGACCCGATTTGGCAGGACGCGATTCAAACCGCGTCATCGACACGCCGTTGTTTTTGAGGGGCACCAGCAAATCGTGCACGGCTCCGGGGCGGTTGGGCACGGACACCACCAAGCTTGTGCAATCTTTGTCTGAAGCGGGTGGTGTGGCCAAGGTTTGCGGCAAGCAAATGACGGCAAAACGGGTGCGGTTGTAGGCCTCGTCTTGAATCGCGTGGTGAACAATGTGCAATCCAAATTGCGCAGCAGCGCGTTCGCTGGCCAACGCTGCCCAAGCCGGATGAGAAGCGGCCAGTCGTGCGCCTTCTGCATTGCTGGAGACAGCGCGGCGTTCTGCGTGAGGCAAATGTTGTGACAACCAGGTTTGGCATTGCGCCAAAGCCTGCGGGTGCGCCATGACCACCTCAATGCCCGCGTCAGAATTGGTTTGACGCAACAGGTTGTGACGCACCAACAAGCTGACTTCACCCACCACATGCACCGGCGAGCGCAAGAACAAATCGAGCGACCGCGCCACCACGCCTTCGGTGGAGTTTTCCATGCCCACCACGCCGTATTGCGCGGTGCCTGCGGCTGTGGCGTGAAAAACTTCGTCGAAGTTGGCGCAGTAAATCAGATTGGCAGCGCTGCCAAAAAATTCAATGGCCGCTTGTTCGCAAAACGTGCCTTGTGGCCCCAACACGGCCACGCGTTGCGGTGCTTCAAGCGCCAAGCAGGCCGACATGACTTCGCGCCAAATGGAGGCCACGTGTTCGTTTTTCAAAGGGCCTGGATTGGACTGGGTGATTTTGTCGATCACCTGCGCCACGCGGTCAGGCCTAAAAAATGGCGAGCCTTCAGCGCGTTTGATCTCGCCCACTTGTTCGGCCAAGTGCGCGCGTTCGTTGAGCATTTGCAGCAGCTGTTGATCGAGTGAATCGATCTTCACGCGCAATGCAGCCAAGGCGTCGGATTGAATGGGGGTTTGGCTCATGGCGTCAAGCCTTTGTTTTTTCGAAATCGCGCATGTAATCGATCAGCGCTTGCACGCCCTCGATGGGCATGGCGTTGTAAATGCTGGCGCGCATGCCGCCCACGGATTTGTGTCCTTTGAGTTGCAACAAGCCAGCGGCTTTGGCGCCTGCCAAAAAAGCCGCATTGCGCGGATGCTCTGCGTCAATCAAAGCTTTGCCATCGTCACCCAACAAGAAAAAAGGCACATTCATGCGCGAGCGACAGTCGTGATGAACGGCATTGGTGTAAAGCGCCGAGGCATCCAAGTAGCTGTAGAGCAATTCGGCTTTGGCGATGTTGCGCTGCTCAAGCGCGGCAACGCCGCCTTGTCGTTTGAGCCATTGAAAGGTCAAGCCCGCCATGTAGATGCTGTAGGTGGGCGGGGTGTTGTACATCGAACCGTTTTTGGCCACCACGGTGTAATCAAACGCGCTGGGGCAAATTTTGAGTGCATGACCCAACAAGTCGTCGCGCACGACCACCAGCGTCACACCTGCGGGGCCGATGTTTTTTTGCGCGCCACCAAAGGCCAAACCCACTTTGCGCCAATCCACGCTGCGCGACAGCACGTGCGATGAAAAATCAATCACCAGCGGTGCATCGCAGCCCAAAGCTTTGAGATCGGGCAAGCTGTGAAACTCCACACCGTGAATGGTTTCGTTGGTGCAAATGTGAACGTAACGGGCAGCGCGGCTGAGCTGCCAAGTTGCTGGCGCGGGCAGTTGGGTAAACCCACTGTCTTGTGCGCTGGCGGCCAAATGAGCGGTGCAATATTTACCGGCTTCTTTGATGGACTTTTCGCTCCAGCTGCCAGTGACCACAAAGTCAGCCGACTCGCCGCGCGAGAGGTTCATCGGCACGATGGCGTTTTCAGCAATGCCACCGCCTTGCATGAACAACACATG
>CAIYFE010000165.1 GCA_903925445.1 uncultured Burkholderiales bacterium
AGTTCACAGGTCGAGCGCTGGGGGGCACCAAAGCTGGCACGCCTTCCCATGCATCGCGAATTTCGCGCATCAAACCGTGTACCTCGTCAATCGCAGCCACGTCGTTTTGCGAGTTCGCTTGGAACAAACGACGTGTCACATAAGCATAAAGTTCGTTCAGGTTGCTGGCCAAGTCGCCGCCCTTTTCGAAATCCAATGCACCTTGCAAGCCCAACACGATGCGGGTTGCACGTGTCAAAGCTTTTGATTTTTCAGAAATGTTCAAGTGAACAATGTGACCACGCGCCACGACCAAACTTTCGAGCAAGCCATCAAAAAGCATTTGAATGAGCTGCACGTTGTTGGCGGATGACACACCTGTGGTGACTTTGACATCGCCGTAGCTTTGAATGGCTCGTTGGTTGGTACGCATGTGATCTAACTCCTGTGAATTCTGCTTGACACAGAGAGTATCGGAAGCGTTGCATCAAACTTGAGAGCCGACTTCATTTAAACCGCCACTTCAAACTGCTTTGAGTTCAGCCACAGGTTCAATGACCTCAGCCGTCATGTTTTGGGCATCTTCTTCAGCGGCAATATCTTGCCGCTGCTGCTCTTCGTAGGCTTGAACTTGCTCTAAGGCTTGTACAGGTGCAATCACTTGCGCTTGTTGCGATTCGTCAGTCAGCGCCAATGCTTCTTGCGCTGGAGCAGGTTCTTCGGGCTCAGGCGCAGGCGCATGCACTTCATCGACCAGCAACCATTCTGAATAAGGAATTTCAACCGCAATGTTGGCGCGCTGATGCAGCATGTTGGTCACGCTGTCCAGCGTTTGCTGCAGGCGAGCCAAATCTTCAGGCTCACGCACATCCGGGCTGAGTTCAGCAAATTCATGGGCAACTCGGTAAATGCTGCCCAAATGTTGGGACGGCAACCACGAGTTCACAAAGCCGCGCGGTGTATCGATCTTGCGTTGCGAAGCGGGGCTGTTGGAGACCTTGGCGCGACCATCCGTCAACCCGTCTTTGAACGTCAAGCCAATGTGCTCGCGCAAGATGGGTTCGTAATGCACGCGCAAAGCGTCAATCAACTGCGCATCAAATCCGCTCATGGGTCGACCATTCATGGCGTCCCACAGACGTTTGCCTTCAAGTCCGGCAAACAAGATGTCGCCGGGGGGCTCCATGTCTGTTTCTTCTTCAACAGGCTTGGCGGGTGTTTGCAGGTTCGACAAGTGATTGACTTTGTCGATCAAGTACAAGGTCAAGATGACCAGCAGTAGCAAGATCCAAGAAATCACATTCATCATGAAATTACTCATGCGTGTCTCCTTTGCGCTGCACCCTCAGCGGTGTGCCCATCCACTTGCAAGGTGCCTCGCAACTTTTTGACCACGGAAGAAAGAATTTGACTCACGCGCGACTCGCTCACGCCCAAGGTCTCGCCAATCTCTTTGAGGTTGAATTCCTCCACGTAGTACAGCTGCATGACCAATTGCTCACGCTCTGGCAAATCGGAGATGGCTTGCGTGACCGCGTCCATGAATTGCGCTTCTTCGACGATGGCATCGGGTTGCTGCGAGGTGTCATCCGCAATGCTCATGACTTCTTCGGTCACCACTTCCATGGAGTAGGTTTCAAAGAGCTTGGCTTTGCCGCGCTCTTTGTGGAAATCTTCCAGGTCCTTGCCCATGTAGTCGGCAATTTCAGTTTGTGTTGGCGTGCGCCCCAATTCAGCAGCCAAGGTGTGGATGCTTTCGTTGTGCGACTTGTTGAATGCCACGGCTGAGCGCGGCAAGAACGACAAGCGACGCACTTCATCGAGCATGGCGCCTCGCACACGGCTGTGTGCAAAGTTTTCGAATTCAACGCCTTTGGCTGGGTCGTAGGCGCGTGAAGCCTCCAACAAGCCAATCATGCCGACTTGGACCAACTCATCCAACTCCATAAAAGCTGGAATCCGTGCCTTCAAATGCAACGCGACGCGCTTGACCAGCCCCAAATGGGCCATCACCAAGTCCTCGCCCTTGGGCTTCAAGGACTCGTACATTTGAACGGGCGACATGGGCTTCATGATTCAGCCGGACTGGTTTGCATCAGCCGTTCCATAAAAAACTGCATGCCACCTGAGGCGTGGTCAATGGGTCGCAGTTGGGTGCACAACTCAGCCAATCGGCGATAGTCACGCGCGGCGCCAGTGCCTGGCGCCATTTCCATGACGGATTGGTATTTTTTGAGGGATCGCAAGACCATTTCGTCTTCTTCAATCGAGGTCAGGTAGTGCACGGGCGCACCCAAAAAGCGCACACACACATCGTTGAGTTTTTTGTACAACTTCCAACCCTCGGTTTGACTGGCAACCATGTTGGGCAGCAAGTAGATTTCGTCCAACTCCATCTCTTTGCTGAGAATTTTGATGGTGCCGTAAGCATCGGCAATGGAAGACGGATCGTCTTTGACCACAATGAATCGACGCTGGCACGATGCCAAGAAAGACAAAACAGAAGGCGAAATGCCGGCGGCGATGTCCACGATCAAGTAATCGATGTCATCGGAGAGCACGCCAAACGATTGGACGATGCTGGCCGCTTGGATTTGGCTCAAACCCGCCAACTCTTGCATGCCCGAGGCGCCGGGGATCAACTTCACGCCTTGGCGTGTGGTGATCATGATGTCTTGCAGGCTTTTTTGCCCAGACAAGAAATGACCCAAGTTGTATTCAGCGCGCGCACCCAAGGCAATTTGCGCATTGGCAAGCCCCAAGTCCGCGTCAAACAACATGACGCTGTGACCGAGCTGCGTCAAAGCCACCGCAAGGTTGATAGAGGTGGTGGTCTTGCCCACGCCACCTTTACCGCTGGCAATGCCGATGACTTCTGTGTGTCGAATTTGACTCATGTTCACGCCTGTGTTTCGTTTTGAATTCGTGAAGAAATTTCTGACAACTTAGAACCTGCCAAAGCACTCAGCGCTGACTCTCGGTCTGGGTTGACATTTTGTTTTGCCAAACCCAAGCCTTCTAGCGCGCAGTCCACCAAGTCTGCCAAATTCATTTCTTGCACCAAATCTTGCGCTCGCTCGCCTTGACTTGCGACAGAAACTGTCATCGTGCGATCGCTCAAGAATTGCAGCAATGCCCAAGGCTGGCTCGATTCGTCGAGTTTGCTCAACATCAAGCTAGACCATGCATTGTCGGTGTTTTCAAACACCCGACGAATGGTGGCAGAAGAAGAATCCGCAGGAACAACTGCATGAAATTCAACGTTTTTAGCTACTGCGCGAATGTCTGCCAAGCGTTCATTCATTTGAACGCCGGGGGTGTCAATCAAAATCAGTTGCCGACCTTCGTTTTCTTCGAGCAAAAGTTTTAATGTGCCTGCGCTCGTGGCGCGCACACAGTCAACGCCGGAGTGAGCGCACAGCAATTGTGTTTGGCTCCAAGCGCCAGCACGTTGGTCATGAAAGCTCACCACCAAGATTTTTTCGCTGCCAGCTTGCTGAGCCGCTGCATGGGCCAAGCGAGCCACCATCATGGATTTACCAGCACCCGAGGGGCCAGCCAACACATGCACGCCGGACTTAGGAGCGCTGGCAGTTTGTTGTTCGATGGTGTGCGCCAATTGACGTTTGAGCGCGGCCAATGCGTCGTTGAGGTTGTCAAAATCTTTGATGCTGTCGATCAACAAAGCACGCAACGCGACCGGAATGGGTGCATCGTTGAGCGCATCGCGCAAGGGGCTGAGCGCGGGATGCAAAGGCATGCCACCTTGCCACGCAGCGACTTGCTGGCTGAGCTTGAATTCCCGACGCAAAGAGGCCAACTCTTCGCGCACTTGAGCGACCACTTCGCGCACACGTTCGCTGTCTTGTTGTTGAGCCAGTTGTTGCGCTTGTTGTTGCTCCATCGCCTCGGTTTTGCTCTTTTCTTGCAACTTGACCTCGCGGGGCTTTGTGCCCACGAATGCGGCTTTGGGTTGCGGCTTGACTTCAACAATAGGCTGTGCAGTTTGCGTTGCTTGCGATTGCCGCGCCACACGCTTGTTGTTTTCTAAGTTTTGACCCAGCAACACGTCAAATTTGCCTTTAGGGGCAGTTGACGTGGCGCGTGAAAACTCCGGCTTGAGATAAGGCTCGGCCTCTTCTGTGGGCATGGGAGGCAAGTCCACCGCAACGATGAGCTCGGTCATGCCATTGACTTGGCTGCTAGAGATGATCATCACGTCAGAGCCAAATTGGGCAATAGCCTTTTCATTGGCAGCGCGTGCGTCGCGGGCGAGGATGCGTTTGAGTTCCATGTGTCAGCTCACTGGTTCTTCACTGGGATCAGGCCGGAGATTGGGCTGTCTTGGTGTCCACGGTGTGGACCACTTTGACGGCTTGGTCATCTGGAATTTCACTGTAGGACAGCACCGTCAAGTCGTTCACTCGGAAACGTGCGGCTTTGGAAAGCCAGCCACGGATCAAGGGTGAAACCACCAAAACAGCGGGATGTCCCATTTCTTCTAAGGTGCGTGCGCCTTGGCGCAACGCGGCAAAAAGGTTTTCTGCCAAGCTCGGCTCTAACACCACGGGTTGACCGGGTTGGCTTTGTTGCAGCACGTTGTGCAGCAATTGTTCGAGCGTGGGTTCAAGTGTCATCACTTGCAAGCTGTTGTCGCCATCGACCAAGGCTTGCATGATCATGCGACCTAACTTGGGTCGAATCATGGAGGTCAACTGGTCAGGATCTTGGGTGCGTGTGCTGGCGTCAATCAGCGCTTCCGCAATCGTGCGCATGTCACGAATCGAGACAGATTCGTTGAGCAAGTTCTGCAAGATGCGCGTCAAGGCGCCCAACGACAGTTTGGCTGGCACCAAGTCTTCGACCAATTTGGGCGACTTGGCGCTGAGTTTGTTGAGCAACTGTTGCGTCTCGTCGTGGCTGAGCATTTCTGCTGCGTTTTCACGCAAGACTTTGTTCAAGTGCGTTGAGATGGCAGTCGCGGCATCGACCACGGTGTAGCCCAGCGTGCGCGCTTGGTCACGTTGAGAGGGCTCAATCCACACAGCTTCCAAGCCAAACGCTGGTTCGCGCGTCTCCAAGCCTTCGATCTTGCCGTAGACATGGCCGGGGTTGATGGCCAGCTCGCGCCCCACTTTGACTTCGCCTTTGCCGCGCACCACGCCTTTGAGGATGATGTTGTAGGCATCGGGATCGATGTTGAGGTCGTCACGGATGCGCACCGGCTGCACCAAAAAGCCCAGTTCAGCCGACAATTTTTTACGCACACCTTTGACGCGGTTCATCAGCTCGCCACCGGTGTCGGTGTTGACCAGCGGAATCAGGCCATAGCCGATTTCCAACCCGATCAAATCAACTTGGTCCACATCGTCCCAATCCAATTCTTTGGGAGCGCTGGCAGCAGAGGCTGCGGCTGCTTCGGTTTCGGCTTTTTGTTCGTGGGTGTCTTGCACTTCGCGAGACACCACCATCAGCCCCAAGCCCATCGAGGCAGCGGCCAAGGTCATGAACATCAAATGTGGCATGCCGGGCACCATGCCCAAAATGACCAAAATGCCGCCGGAGATGAACAAGGCGCTGGGGTTAGAAAGTTGTGTACTCGCTTGCTCGGTGATGGATTCGGCCGTGGTCACGCGGGTCACGATGATGGCCGTTGCCAAAGACAGCAACAGCGATGGAATTTGTGCCACCAAGCCGTCACCAATGGTCAACAAGGTGTAGAGCTTGCCTGCTTCGCCCACGGGTAAATCGTGTTGAGCCACGCCAATGATCAAGCCGCCAATCAAGTTGATCATTAAAATCAAGAAGCCCGCCATCGCGTCGCCGCTGACGAATTTAGAGGCACCATCCATCGAGCCGAAGAAGTCAGACTCTTGTGCCAACTCGGCGCGGCGTTTTTTGGCCGTTTCTTGGTCGATGATGCCGGCATTCAAATCCGCATCGATCGACATTTGTTTGCCAGGCATGGCGTCCAAGGTAAAACGAGCGTTCACTTCAGACACGCGCCCTGCACCTTTGGTCACCACGGCAAAGTTGATGATCATCAAAATCCCGAAGATGATGAAGCCCACCACATAATTACCACCAATCACAAACTCGCCAAACGCGGCCACCACACGACCCGCAGCATGCGAGCCTTCGTGGCCGTGAACCAAAATCACACGTGCAGAGGCCACGTTCAAAGCCAAACGCAACATCGTGGCAAACAAGAGCACGGTGGGGAAGGAAGAAAACTCCAGCGGCTTGCGGGTGGCAATGGCCACCATGATCACCACCAGGCTACACATGATGTTGAAAGTAAACAAAAAATCTAACAAAAGCGGCGGAAGCGGCAAAACCAGCATCGCCATGATGACGAGCACCACCACCGGCACGGTGAGTCCGGAGAAATCAAACTTTGACAAGTTCTGTCGAATCGTTGACAGAGAAA
>CAIYFE010000166.1 GCA_903925445.1 uncultured Burkholderiales bacterium
TGAAGTCAATCGTTGCCCACTTGAGCCCACGGCGCGTCCTGACGGATGCCCCAAACAAGAAGTTTGTTGCGATCAGGCCGTAGCAGCCAGTTGATCAGTGCGCTTGGCAGTTTTGGTTGTTGACCAATGTTTTGAGCGCGTCTGTGTTCAAGATACGAACATGGCGCTGCTTGACTTCCACAATACCGTCTTCTACAAATTTTGAAAACGTGCGGCTCACCGTCTCCAGTTTGAGACCGAGGTAGCTGCCAATTTCTTCGCGCGTCATGCGCAACACCAATTCTGATTGAGAAAATCCCCGCGCATGCAGGCGTTGAACCAAGTTCAACAAAAACGCCGCCAAGCGCTCCTCGGCACGCATGCTGCCCAGCAACAACATGACACCGTGCTCGCGCACAATTTCGCGGCTCATGATTTTGTGGACATGGTGCTGCAGGGCATTGATTTCGCGCGAGAGTTCTTCGATGCGATCAAAAGGCATGACGCACACTTCGGCGTCTTCTAACGCAATGGCGTCGCAAGTGTGGTGGTCGCTGACGATGCCATCCAAACCCATGATTTCGCCCGCCATTTGAAAACCAGTGACTTGGTCACGGCCATCTTCGGATGAGACGCAGGTTTTGAAAAATCCGGTGCGAATGGCGTACAGGGCGTTGAATTTGTCGCCATTTCTAAACAGCGTATCGCCTTTGGCGATTTTTTTACGCTGGGCAACCACATCGTCGATGCGTTGCAATTCGGCTTGATCCAGCCCCATGGGCATACAAAGCTCCCGCAGGTTGCAGTTGGAGCAAGCGACTTTGATGGTTTGAGTGATCATGAGCAAAGACAGTGGTCGAGAGTTGATTCAGGTCAAGGTTTTTGAGCACACAACAAGGCACATTATCGGACGTAAATATGATTGTGTACTTATGTTCTCTCAAGCCCCAGGCGATCTGCACGTGAAAACCACCCTCAACATCAGTCCCGAATTGCTGCAGCGCTACGATGTGGCAGGGCCTCGCTACACCTCGTATCCCACCGCTGATCGTTTTGTGGAGGCCTTTGGCGAGTCCGATTATTTGCAAGCCTTGGCGTTGCGTCGCGATGGCGTGGCGGGGGGCAAAGCCTATCCTTTGTCGTTGTATGTGCACATTCCGTTTTGTGAGTCGCTGTGCTATTACTGCGCTTGCAACAAGATCATCACCAAGCACCACGAGCGCGGCGCGCAGTATTTGGCGTACTTGAAGCGTGAGGTCGAACTCAACATTGCACACGTGGGTGCGGGGCAAACGGTGTCGCAATTGCATTTGGGCGGCGGCAGCCCCACGTTTTTGAGCGATGACGAGTTGCGCGAGTTGATGCGCATGCTTCAACAATATTTTGTGTTGACACCCGGCGGCGAATACTCGATCGAGGTGGATCCGCGCACGGTGAGTCCTGCGCGTTTGGCAACCTTGGCCGAGCTGGGTTTTAACCGGCTGAGTTTTGGTGTGCAAGATTTTGATGCGGCTGTGCAAAAAGCTGTGCATCGCATTCAACCGGCCGATCAAGTGTTTGATTTGGTGGCCGAGTCACGCGCCTTGGGGTTTGAATCGATCAATACCGATTTGATTTACGGCCTACCCAAGCAAACTCCGCAAAGCTTTGAGCGCACTTTGCGCCAAGTGGTGCAGCTGCGCCCAGACCGCATCGCTTTGTACGCCTATGCACATTTGCCAGAACGCTTCAAACCGCAGCGGCGCATTCACAGCGACGATTTGCCGCCTGCAGCGGACAAGCTGACCATGCTCTCCAGCGCAATGCGCATTTTGATGGAAGCGGGCTATGTGTATGTGGGCATGGACCATTTCGCATTGCCCGAAGATGCTTTGGCAGTGGCCAAGCGGCAAGGGCGCTTGCATCGCAATTTTCAGGGGTACAGCACCCAGCCCGATTGCGATTTGATTGCGTTGGGCGTCTCTGCCATTGGCCGAGTGGGCGCCACGCATAGCCAAAACGTGAAAACCTTGGAAGAGTATTACGACTTGCTCGACCAAGGCCATTTGCCAATCAACCGAGGCATGGCTTTGTCGCGCGATGACTTGGTGCGTCGCACCGTCATCATGGCCTTGATGTGTCAGGGCAGCGTGTTGTTTGAATCGGTCGAGCTGTCGCATTTGATCGATTTCAAAACCTACTTTGCGCAAGAGCTGCAAGCGCTGGCCGCCATGCAAGAACAAGGCTTGTTGAAGGTCGATGCGCAAGGCATCGAGGTGAGCGAATTGGGCTGGTTTTTTGTGCGCGGCGTGGCGATGGTGTTTGACAAATATTTGCAGGTGGATCGCAACCGGGCGAGGTTCTCTAAAATCATCTGATGAACTCCACTTTGGCACTCACCGCCTTGCTCATGGGGCTGGCTGGCGGGCCGCATTGTTTGGCGATGTGCGGCGCTGCTTGCGCGGGCATTGGGCGTGCGGCTCAAAAAACCGTGGCCATGCCCGGGCAAAGCCAGTGGCTGGCGACGCGGGCGATGTTGATTTTTCAACTCGGGCGCATCGTGGGCTATGCCAGTCTGGGTGCGCTGGCGGCCAGCACCATGCAGGGCGTGGGTTGGTTGAGCACCCAGTCGGCCGCATTTCGTCCGGTTTGGACTTTTTTTCACATCTTGGCTTTTTTGGTTGGCTTGCTTTTTTTGTTGCGTGCCGATCAGCCTTCGTGGCTAGAAACCGTGGGACGCAGCATTTGGCGCAAAGTGCAGGCGATGACAGCCCATTTGAAATTGCGCAACGGCGGTTTGTTGCTGTTGGGTTTTTTGTGGGCACTCATGCCCTGCGGGTTGCTTTATGCGGCCTTGTTGGTGGCGGCATTGAGCAACAGCGTCGCTGAGGGCGCGGTCATCATGTCTTTGTTTGCTTTGGGCAGCGCCGTGGTGTTGACCTTGGGGCCGTGGCTGTGGCTGCGTTTGCGCGGCGCAAAATTTGAAAATGCCAGCGACGGTGCATGGGGTGTGCGATTGGCTGGCGCAGCGCTCATGGCCAGTTCAGGCTGGGCGCTTTGGATGGGTTTGGTGGAGTACCAAGCGCCTTGGTGCTTGGTGCCCCAAGGCTGAGCGGCTTAAGCGCTCAAACCTTTGAACAACATGTAAGCCGCCAGCAAATACAAGATGCTGGCAAAAATGCGTTTGAGTTTTTTCACCGGCAAGTTGTGTGCAGCTTTGGCGCCCAGTGGCGCGGTCATCACGCTGCAAGCCGCGATGATGACGAGCGCTGGAATCCAGATGTAGCCAAACGCATCATCTGGCAAGCCTTGCACCGACATGCCGCTGACGATGTAGCCCGCCACATTGGCCACCGCAATCGGAAAACCCAAGGCGGCGCTGGTGGCCACAGCGTTGTGAATGGCCACGTTGCACCACGTCATGAATGGCACGCTGATGAATCCACCGCCCGCGCCCACCAAGCCTGAGAAAAAACCAATCACGCCACCCGCGCCAACCAAGCCCCCCACGCCAGGCACTTGGCGCGTGGGTGCAGGTTTTTTGTCCAAAAACATTTGAGTGGCAGAAAAGCCCACGAACAAACCAAAAAACACAGCCAAGTAAGAACCTTTGAGCAATGCAAACACGCCCATGCTGGCAATGGCGCCACCCAAAATGATGCCTGGCGCCAAGCCCTTGACCAAATCCCAACGCACCGCGCCGCGTTTGTGATGCGCGCGCACGCTAGAAATTGAGGTGAAGATGATGGTCGCCATGGATGTGGCAATTGCCATCTTGACGGACAAATCTGGGCTCACGCCGCGATCAGACAACAAGATGGTGAGAAAAGGCACCATGATCATGCCCCCGCCAATGCCCAAGAGGCCAGCTAAAAAGCCCGTGCAAATGCCCAAGCAGGCAAGCTCGATGATGAGTTGAGGTTGGATGTCCATGCGGTGCTTTGTTGAGTGATCGATAAGGTGTCTGCTGGTTGTCCTGAGGCCGTCATCCTGAACCGGGGGTTCAGGTGGGCGAGGTCAGATTGACGTTGGGTTCATCTGACGCGAGACGATCACGCTCATCAACCGATGTTCCAAGCCCGAGCTCTATGAGCATTGGTTCAAGGAAATATAAAACCCCAAGAGCCAGCAGACCTTGAGGATTGTAGGTCGCTTCAAAGGAGTTTGTTGTCGCCTGCGAGCACTTGGTCCAAGCGCTGCACCAGTTGTTGCAATTGCGCCGGAGTTCCTGCGCTGGCTGCGCCCGAGGCGCTGGCCGCTGGGCGATCGGCCAAATCGAAGGCCAAGTTCAAGGCGGCGAGCACGGCAATGCGGTCACGTGCTTTGATTTTTCCGGCGTCGCGAATTTTGCACATGGCCTCATCGACCTTGGAGACGGCTTGTTCCAAGCGCGCTTCTCCACCTTCTGGACAGCCCAGCACATAGCCTTGCCCCATGATTTGCACTTCTATTTGCTTCATGGCGCGTCCTTGGTTTCGGCGTTTTGGGGCAGACGGTCGATCAGGGCATCAATGCGCTGGCGGGCGGCGCCCAAGCGCGACTTGAGCAAGTCGCGCTCCAGCGAGATTTCTTGGACTTGCTGGCTGAGCAAGGCATTGGTGCGCTGGAGTTCTTCGTGGCGCACGAGCAAACGCTCGACGCGTTCGGCAATTTGATCAATCAGCGTTTGGTCTGGCATAAGCGGGGCATTTTAAGGTAGGAGAAAGCTTAATTGCTAAAATTGGCAATGTTGGTGCTCGCGGTGTGGTTCACATGCCGCAGTTCAACGGGAAGCAGGAAAGCCGCGTCGCTCGCTCGACCACGCTCAACCTGCGCTGCCCCCGCAACGGTCAAGCGGACGAGCCCTTGTGCTCCGCTTCTGTCAAACAAGCCACTGGACGCCTTGAACAAGCGACTGGGAAGGCGACAGAGGTTGTCTCCGTCAGCCCGGATACCGGCCAACAAGGTGGCTGCACGTGCGCGTGCAGCTGGACGCTCAAGCACTGTCGGGGAAGGCGGTGAGAGCACTTGTTTTGAAGTTTATTCTCATGAAAAAATCTATCCGCGCTCGCGGCCTTGCGCCTGCGTTTTCTGTTTCCGTGTTGTCTTTGGCTTGTGGGGCTGCTTGGGCGCAGTCGTCCGAGTCGCTTGCTGATGTCACGGTTACCGCAACCCGTGTGGAATTCAAAGAAATGCAAGCGCCGTATGCAGTTGAGGTGCATACCCGAAATGACATTGAAAAAAGTGGCGCAGTCAGCTTGTTCGACTACTTGTCAAAATTCACCGGCTTGCAAGTTGGATCCACGTATGGAAACAAAGAGGCTCCAATATTGAATATGCGAGGGTATGGTCTGGACAACGGATTTCAAAACATTGTTGTTTCTTTGAACGGACAACGGTTGAACAACATCGACCAATCGGCGCCTCAAATTGGTGGCATTTCTTTGCAAGATATTGAACGGATCGAAATTACCCGGGGTGTTGGCTCGACTTTGTATGGTGATGGTGCGATGGCGGGTACCGTTCAAATCATCACGAAACCCTTAGACGGCGCTCGAGCACAGATTTATGCTGGCTCATATGGAGAGGTGGGATCGTCAACACAGGTAGGAATGAGCAAAGACCAATTGCAATTGGCGGCTTCGACAAGCAATAAAAAATTTGATGGCTTTGTCAATAAAGATGCCAGTGGACAAAGCGACTCAGCGCAGTCAGGCAATTGGCGGGTCGATTTAGGCGTGGGCGAGGCGTCTGATAAAAACATCAAGGTTTATGCCTTGCATTCAAACATTGACACCCGGTACAACGATCCCATGTCCAATGCGCAATGGTTGAGCAATCCATTTTTGAACAAAGGAATTACGCACCAGCAATATTTGATCGATGGCTGGGGTGTCAATTCAAATGTTGAAATTGCTGCGGGCATCAACCTTGGCTTGAAATACCAAGATCAAAGCAAAAAATCCAGCGTCGCTTATTGGTACGGTGGCAACTCGGATTACGATTATTCGCAACAAAATACTGAGCTCAGTATTTCAGGTAGAAATCA
>CAIYFE010000167.1 GCA_903925445.1 uncultured Burkholderiales bacterium
ACTAGAGCGGCGCGAATCAACCGTCAGCAAAATTGTCATTGGCCGTGAAGAAATCGAAAAGCAAGGCGACAGCAACATTGGCGACGTGCTCAGGCGCCAACCCGGCATTTCCATCGATGGCGCACCGGGACGCGGAAGCGGCGTTCGCATGCGTGGCATGAGTGTGGGTTACACCCAAATTTTGTTGGATGGCCAGCGTGTACCGCCGGGGTTTTCCATCGAATCGCTCACGCCCGAGATGGTGGAGCGCATCGAAATTTACCGAGCGCCCACCGCCGAGACCGGCACCCGTGCCGTGGCGGGCACGATCAACATCATCACGCGCGAGGGGCATCGCAATCAACCGGGTGATTTGAAAGTGGCAGGCTCTTGGCAAGGCGGCAGTTGGTCGCCCAATGTGTCGTTGAGCCAGTTTCGTGATCACGGTCAATTCACCGCCAACTACACGTTCAATGCATTTCGCAATCAAGTGCCCAACTTCAGCGATTCGACCTTGCAGCGAAACAGTGGGGGCGGTGCGTTCACACGGGAGACTTTGAGCAACTCGCAATCCAGGCGAGAAGGATTCAACACCACGGCGCGCTTGCAACTCAAAGGCGCACCAGGCGAGACCTTCACGCTCATGCCGTTTTTCATGTACGCCAATTTTTATTCGCCCGGCGACCTCCAAGTGACCCAAAGTGGCGTGGGCACAGACCACGTGAGCACCTTGGGGCAAGGGCATTACTGGGTCGCACGGTTGAATGGTCAATGGAAAAAGCGCTTGGACAAAGACAGCAACTTAGAGGCCAAGTTCAATGTGGGGGGGTGGCAGAGTGAAAACAACAACACCCAAGCGGCTGACGCAGGCACGATTTTGCCCAGCACCCGTTTGAACAACACCCTGAGCGATCGAAGCTACAGCGCCAACTTGAAGTACGCCCGAGTTTTGCAAGGCGGGCACCAATGGGTCAGTGGCAGCGAGTTGGAGCAGGTCAACCGCAGCGAAACTTCGTTGGCTACGCCTTCTTACAGCGGTGGCAGCACCAACATGAGCGCGACTTCTCAGCGCTACGCTTTTTACACCCAAGACGAATGGCAACTCAATCCCAAGTTGGCCGCCTACGCGGGCTTGCGCTATGAGCATCTGCTCACCGATGGCAACAACGGCTTGATGCAAGCGCAAAACAATTCGTCAGTGCTTTCGCCTTTGTTGCATGCCATGTGGCGGCCTGATCCAGACAGCAAAAACCAAGTGCGCTGGAGCCTGACGCGCAGCTACAAAGCGCCCAACATGAATTCGTTGATGGCGCCTTACGTGCGCTCCAATGCCGACACAAGCACCAACAACGGGCCAACAACGGCTGACAGCATGGGCAACCCCAACCTCAAACCGGAGTTGGCCACCGGCATGGATTTGGCTTTTGAACGTTATTTGCCCCAAGGCGGCGTGCTCAGCACTTCCTTGTTTTATCGCCGCATTGACAACTTAACGCGCAGCGTGGTCGATCAGCAAACCATCAACGGCGTGCAACGGTGGGTCGCCACGCCAGAAAACATTGGATCAGCCAAGACCGAAGGCGTCGAGTTGGAGGCCAAGTTCCGTTTGGATCAGTGGATCGACGATGCGCCCAAAGTCGATGTGCGCAGCAATCTGAGTTTTTACAACTCCCAAGTCGATGGCATCGTGGGGCCTTACAACCGCTTAGACCAGCAGCCCCACATGACGGGCAACTTGGGACTTGAATACAAGGTGCGCGACGTGCCCCTGACGCTGGGCGGCAATTTGAACATCACGCCGGCCTACTACACGCAAACCAGCAATGCGCAGTTGTTGAGCATTTCCCAAAAACGCGTGGTCGATGTGTACGGACTTTGGAAAATCGACCCCAAAACCGCTTGGCGTTTGAGTGTGAACAATGCGTCACCCCTGAGCTACACCACAGGCAATGTGTACACCGCAACCGGCGTTTCTGATACCAGTTCTGCGGTCAATCGCAGCTATGTGAATGTCCAACTTCGTTGGGAGAAAAAAATATGAACACCCCCGTGCGCGATGGCGCTTGGCTAGATCGCATGTACAACAACCGCGCCTTGGTGCCCGAGTACGCCACGCATTTTGCAAATTGGCGTGAGGCCTCGGCGCACACCCGTGCTTCGCATCGCGTGTTCCAAGACGTGGCTTACGGCACGGGCTTGAATGAGACCCTGGATATTTTTCCGGTCGATGCGCCTGACGCACCGGTGGTGATCTTCATTCACGGCGGGTATTGGCGGTCTTTGGACAAATCAGAGCATTCGTTTGTGGCGCCAACCTTTACCCAACAAGGTGCTTGTGTGGTCGTGCCCAACTATGCGTTGTGTCCAGCGGTCACCATCCCACAGATCGTCATGCAAATGGTCAAGTGCTTGGCTTGGGTGAGGCGCAACATCCACCGAATGGGTGGCGATGCGCAGCGCATCACAGTGATCGGGCATTCGGCGGGCGGGCATTTGGCCACGATGCTGCTGGCTTGTGATGGCGCCGCTTACGCCAAAGATTTGCCAACTCCAATGGTTCGAAAAGCCATGTCGCTGTCAGGTTTGTACGAGCTGGCCTCGGTGCAAGCCACGCCGTTTTTGACCGACAGCTTGCGTTTGAGCGAAGCCGATGCGCTGCGTTGCAGTCCCGCTTGGATGCCCGCACCCCAACAGGCCACGCTTTTCACCGTCGCGGGCGCGCAAGAGAGTGAAGAATTTGTGCGCCACAACAGCTTGATGCAACAAGCTTGGGGCGAAAAAAATGTGCCCGTGGCTGAATTGCAGGCGGGTTTGCAGCATTTCAGCATCTTGGAGGCCTTGGTGCAGCCGGGGCATCGCGTCAACCAGTTGGCTTTGCAACTCTTGCAAGCGTAAAAAAGCCTGCCGGCTTGGCAGCGCGGCAGGCAGATCTTGCGCGAATGCGGCAAAGGGGCGTTGAGGCTTACATCAACAAATGTTCGCCCGCGTTGTCACCGCCCAAAATCACGTAGTTGACTTTGCGCACATCCATCAACTTGGTGCCGCCCGCATAGCTGATGGAGCTTTGCACGTCTTGTTCCATTTCGATCAAAGTGTTGGCGAGCTTGCCTTTGATGGGCTCCAAAATGCGTTTGCCCTCCACGTGCTTGTACTCGCCTTTGTTGAAGTCGGACGCTGAACCGTAATATTCTTTGAACATTTCACCATCGACTTCCACCGTTTTGCCAGGGGACTCTTCATGCCCTGCAAACAACGAGCCAATCATGACCATGGAGGCTCCAAAGCGAATGCTTTTGGCAATGTCGCCGTGGCTGCGAATACCACCGTCGGCAATGATGGGCTTGGTGGCCACACGGGCGCACCATTTGAGCGCTGACAACTGCCAGCCGCCCGTGCCAAAACCGGTTTTGAGTTTGGTGATACACACTTTGCCGGGGCCGACGCCCACTTTGGTGGCATCAGCGCCCCAGTTTTCCAGATCGATCACGGCTTCTGGCGTGGCGACGTTGCCCGCGATCACAAAACTGGTGGGCAGTTTGCCTTTGATGTAGGCGATCATGTCGCGCACGCTGTCGGCGTGGCCGTGGGCAATGTCGATGGTGATGTATTCGGGCACCAGCTTGGCGGCCGCGAGTTGATCGACGGTGGCGCGATCGGGGGCTTTCACACCCAAAGAGATCGAGGCGTAAGCGCCCTTGGCGTGCATGTCTTTGACGAACTGAACATTGTCCAAATCGAATCGGTGCATGACGTAGAAATAACCGTTTTGCGCCATCCACAAGCAGATGGATTCATCGACCACGGTCTTCATATTGGCGGGCACCACGGGCAGACGGAATTTGCGTCCTCCCAATTCCACACCAGCATCGCACTCTGAGCGGCTTTCCACGCGGCACTTGCGTGGCAACAACAAGATGTTGTCGTAATCAAAAATTTCCATAT
>CAIYFE010000168.1 GCA_903925445.1 uncultured Burkholderiales bacterium
AATACGCCAAAGCAGCGTTGGGCGGCAAAAAACCCGTCATCGCCACGCTGGATTTGTTCCCCGGCCACCCCGTGGGCGCACAACGCCACAACGGTTTCTTGCAAGGCTATGGCTTGCAATCGTTTGATGCGAAAAACAACGAATTGGCCAAACCCGCCGAAGTCGTGTGCATGGCCGACAGTTTTGGTGACCGCGCCAAAGGCCAAACCGGCATGGAAAACTGCTTGCAAAAGAACCCCAACATCAACGTGGTCTACACCATCAACGAACCTGCAGCCGCTGGTGCTTACAACGCTTTGAAAGCCGCTGGCAAAGAAAAAGGCGTGTTGATCGTGTCGGTGGACGGTGGCTGTGAAGGCATCAAAAACGTGGGCGCCGGCGTGATTGCTGCGACCTCACAACAATACCCCCTGCGCATGGCCTCGATGGGCGTGGCGGCTGGTGTTGAATACGCCAAAACAGGCAAAAAAGTCAGTGGCTACACCGACACCGGCGTGACCTTGATTGCCGCCAACGCGATCAAAGGCGTGGACAGCAAAGATGTGAAAACTGGCACAGATCTGTGCTGGGGTAACAAGTAAGAACAGCCATGCAAACTTGGAAAGACAAACTCCCACCGATTGGCACGCTCGGGCCCGCGATTGCCTTGATCTTGGCTTGCGTATTTTTTGCAAGCCAAAGCGATAGGTTTTTGAGCGCTCAAAATTTCTCGCTCATCTTGGCGCAAGTCATGGTGGTGGGCGTGATTGCCATTGGGCAGACCCTCATCATCTTGACCGCTGGCATTGATTTGTCGTGCGGCATGGTGATGGCGTTGGGGGGCATTGTCATGACCAAGTTTGCCGCTGACTTTGGCCTGTCCGCACCTGCGGCCATGGCTTGTGGATTGGCGGTGACGTCGTTGTTCGGGTTGATCAATGGTTTGTTGGTCACCCGCATCAAGTTGCCGCCGTTCATCGTGACCTTGGGCACGTTGAACATTGCGTTTGCGATCACTCAGTTGTACTCGGGCTCGCAAACCATCACCGATATTCCTGACGGCATGAACTACCTGGGCAACACCTTCAAATGGGGTGACGCCACCGTGAGCTACGGCGTGGTGTTGATGCTGGCTTTGTATGTATTTGCTTGGTTTGGCTTGCGTGAAACCGCAGCAGGCCGCCATGTGTACGCTGTGGGCAACAACCCCGAAGCCACCCGTTTGACGGGCATTCCCACCGACCGCGTGTTGCTGGGGGTGTATGTGTTGGCGGGTTTGGCCTATGGCGTGGCTTCGATGTTGAGCGTGGCGCGCACAGGCGCGGGCGACCCCAACGCAGGACAAACCGAAAACTTAGACGCCATCACCGCAGTGGTGTTGGGCGGCACCAGCTTGTTTGGTGGACGCGGCGTGATTTTGGGCAGCTTGGTGGGCGCGTTGATCGTGGGCGTGTTTCGCAACGGCTTGACGCTCATGGGCGTGTCCAGCGTGTACCAAATTTTGGTCACCGGCATTTTGGTGATTTTGGCGGTGACCACCGACCAACTCTCGCGCAAGGGAGTGCGTTAAATGACAACCCATCAAATCGTGATGCAAGCCCAAGGCTTGGTCAAACGCTACGGCCAAGTGACGGCCTTGGATGGCGCAGATTTTGAACTGCGCGCGGGCGAAATTTTGGCCGTGATTGGCGACAACGGCGCGGGCAAATCTTCACTCATCAAATGCTTGTCGGGCGCGACCGTGCCCGACGAGGGCTCGATCTTGCTGGACGGGCAGTCCATTCATTTCAAAACCCCCATCGATGCGCGCCGCGCAGGCATCGAAACGGTGTACCAAGACTTGGCCGTGGCGCCTGCCATGACGATTGCTGAGAACTTGTTTTTGGGGCGCGAAATTCGACGCTCAGGTTTCTTGGGTCAAGCCTTGCGCATGCTCGATAAAAAAGCCATGTTGGCGCAAAGCATCGAGCGCATGAACGAGCTCAAAGTGGGCATTCGCTCGATGACACAAGCGGTCGAAACCCTGTCTGGCGGTCAACGCCAATGCGTGGCGGTTGCACGCGCTGCAGCTTTTGCGCAGCATGTGGTCATCATGGACGAACCCACCGCCGCCTTGGGCGTCAAAGAGGGCAACATGGTGCTGGAGCTGATTCGCCGTGTGCGCGACAAAGGCCTGCCTGTGGTGCTGATCTCGCACAACATGCCGCATGTGTTTGAGGTGGCCGATCGCATCCATGTGGCGCGTTTGGGCAAACGCGCTGCGGTGTTGAATCCTAAAAAAATCAGCATGAGCGACACCGTGGCCGTCATGACAGGCGCCATGAAACCCGAGGACATTCCTGCGGAGTGTTTGGCATGAGTGCAAATGCAACACCCGTGTGGGTGTTGGGTGAAGCCTTGATGGATTGCGTCGCCCAAGCCGATGGCTCGCTCATGCCTTTACTGGGCGGCAGCCCTTACAACTTGGCTTGCGCTGCGGCCTTGCAAGGCGTGCAAGTTGGCTTCATCAACCCTTTTTCAAGCGACACTTTTGGACAAGCCCTGCAACAGCACTTGCAGCAAACTGGCGCACAAGCCTTGTTGCCCAACAGCGCCTTGCCAACCGCTTTGGCTGTGGTGCATGTCCACCAAGGTCAACCCAGTTATGGTTTTTACCGCGAGGGCATTGCTGATCGCGCTTACAGCGTTGAGCAAGTGGTGGCCTTGCTGAAAACACAAGCCCCAGGCGTGTTGCACACCGGCTCGCTCATGGCCATGCCGCCCGAACACGACAAAGTGTTGACCATCGTGCAAGCGGCCAAAGCAATGGGCTGGACCATCAGCGTGGACGTCAACTTGCGCCCCCGTTTGGCCAGTGACTTGAGCCGCTATTTGGCCGCCGTGCGCGACTTGGCCGCACTGGCCGATTGGCTCAAAGCCAGCGACGAAGACTTGGAGTTGCTGGGTTTTGACGCCGTTCATTTGAGCCAAGCACCGGCCTTGGCCGAGCACTGGATGCAACAAGGCGCAAGCCGCGTGGCGCTGACATTTGGCGCATCGGGCGCTTATGTGCAAGTGGGCAAGGCCAGCGCACAAGGCACAGCGCCCCGCGTGGACGTGATAGACACCGTCGGAGCCGGCGACACCTTTTGGGGCAATTGCTTGGCCGATTGGGTGTTGCACGACAGCCTAAGCAACGACTCGGTGGCGCAAGACCGAGTGAAGCAAACCTTGCAACGCGCCATGCAAGCTGCAGCCATCAATTGCACCCGCAAAGGGTGTCAGCCGCCGACTGCGGCTGAGTTGGTAGCGGCAATGCGTTGACTTTTCAAAAGATATGATTGGCGGCTATGCCCGCGCCATCATTTCCATCATTGACCCACGCCATCGGCGTTTTTGACTCCGGCGTTGGCGGTTTGTCGTTGCTCAAAGCCATTCGCGAGGCTTTGCCCAACGAAGATTTGGTGTATGTGGCCGATTCAGCTCACGCGCCCTACGGCGATCGCGGCGAAGATTTCATCACCCAGCGAACCTTGGTCTTGGGGGCGTGGTTGGCGCAAGCGGGGGTCAAAGCCATCACGATTGCTTGCAACACCGCCACCGTGGTTGCTGCCAAACGCTTGCGAGAAAACACGCAGCTGCCCGTCGTCGCCATCGAACCTGCCATCAAGCCTGCGGTGGCGTTGACCCGCAGCGGAGTAGTGGGCGTGTTGGCCACGCGCCAGACGGTGCAAAGCGACAACGTGGCGCGTTTGTGCGAGCAACACGGCGCAGGCAAGCTAATTCTTTTGCAAGCCTGCCCAGGTTGGGTCGAACAAGTTGAAGCGGCAGACTTGCACAGCCCACACACCTTGGCCTTGTTGCACACCTACATCGACCCCTTGTTGGCGCAAGGCGCTGACACCTTGGTGCTGGGCTGTACGCATTACCCTTTTTTGCGCGACGCCATCCAAAGCATGGTGGGTGAGTCGGTGGTGTTGATCGACCCTGCCCAAGCCGTTGCACGCGAATTGGTGCGTCGTTTGTCCGATCAGACCGCCCAGCCACCTCGCGTTGGCCATACCTATTTTTTCACCACAGGCGATCAGGCGCAGGCTGAAACAGCCATTTCACAGTTGTGGGGTGCGCCAGTGCAAGTGCAACCCTTAAAGCAGGTTTGATCGCGCCAAAAGCCTTGCTGTGAGTAGCGTTAAGGGGCAAACCCGTACACTTGAGGGTTATGCCTGAATTCGCAGATGTTTCTTTGTTCCCCCGCCAAGCCAAGCCGCTGACCAGTTACCGCAAATACTGGGCGGCTCGATTTGGCACGGCGCCGTTTTTGCCCATGTCCAAAGAGGAGATGACGCAACTCGGTTGGGACAGTTGCGACATCATCATCGTCACGGGCGATGCGTATGTCGATCACCCCAGCTTTGGCATGGCGGTGATCGGGCGCATGTTGGAGAACCAAGGTTTTCGGGTGGGCATCATTGCGCAGCCCGACTGGCAAAGCGCTGATCCCTTCAAAGCCTTGGGCAAACCCAATTTGTTTTTTGGGGTGACGGCGGGCAACATGGACTCCATGATCAACCGTTACACCGCGGATCGCAAAATTCGCAGCGACGATGCTTACACCCCCGGCGATGTGGGCGGCAAGCGCCCCGATCGAGCCGCCTTGGTCTACAGCCAGCGCTGCAAAGAAGCCTACAGCGACGTGCCCATTGTGTTGGGCGGCATCGAAGCCTCGCTCAGACGCATTGCCCATTACGACTACTGGTCCGACAAAGTGCGCCGTTCGGTGGTGGTCGACAGCAAATGCGATTTGCTGCTTTACGGCAACGCCGAACGCGCCATTGTTGAAATTGCGCACCGATTGGCCGCCAAAGAACCGGTGCAACACATCACCGATGTCCGCGGAACGGCGTTTGTGCGCCGCGAAACGCCGCAGGGGTGGTATGAAATCAACT
>CAIYFE010000169.1 GCA_903925445.1 uncultured Burkholderiales bacterium
ATTGTTTGAGCAAGCCCAACAATTTGGCGAAGTAGGCGCTGGCGTCCAACTCGGCCCCAATGTCACGCGCATTTTGCAGCGTTGGGAGGTGTTGGAGACGCTCCAGCAGCAAGCTTGCGTTCCCGCGGTGTTGCAAGCGCGTTGCGCACAAAGCGCTCGGGTGTTGTCGCGCTTGCCCTTGGGGCAGTCGATGCAAGACAAGTACGGCGCGCCTTACTTGACGGTGCATCGGGCGGATTTGCACCAAGCGCTGATGCAACGGGCCCGCGACCTCAAAGTCGGCGTGCATTGCGCCATGCATGTGGACAACATCCACACGCACGCCAACGGTTTGCAAATTCAACTCGAAATCGCCAATGAGCAACGCACCCAGTACGCAGCTTTGGCCGTGGTGGCCGATGGCGTGTGGAGTCAGTTGCGGCCGCGCGTGTTGAGCGACTCGCCCACGACTTTCACCGGCCATGTCGCGTACCGCGCGTTGGTGCGCCAGTCGGATTTGCCCGCAGGCTTGAGAAGTCAGGATGTGACGGTTTGGATGGGGCCGCAGGCGCATGTGGTGCACTACCCAGTCAAGGCGGGCGAGTGGCTCAACATCGTCTGTTTGGTGCAAGGTCGTCCTTCGCAATCGCCGGCCGATGCCGAAAAAACTTGGGAAGGGAAAAAATCCCCCGAGCTTACCCGCGCTGATTTGCAAGCGGCTTTGCAAGACGCTTGCACCGAATTGCGCGACTTGTTATCGGCGATTGAGGCTTGGACTTTGTGGCCCTTGTACGCTCGCGAGCCCATGCGTGGCGCACAGCAACATGCGCAAGGTCGCATTGCGGTGGTGGGCGATGCCGCGCATCCCATGCTGCCTTATTTAGCGCAGGGCGCGGGCATGGCGATTGAAGATGCGGCACAACTCGAAGCGGTGTTGCAGTTTGCTTCGGCAAAGCATGTTGAAGAAGCGTTGCAGCAATTTGCCCGACTGCGTTGGCGTCGCAACGCCCAGGTGCAAGCCCGAGCTTTGCGCAATGGCCGGATTTTTCATGCCGAGGGCCTCATGCGCGTGGGGCGCGACCTGGGCTTGCGTTGGATGGGCGCGCAGCTCATGGATGTGCCTTGGCTCTATGGCCACGGCATGCGCTATGACTGATTGCTCAGGCGTCCAAGGCCACTAGGTTGTGACGCAATCGGGCGCGATGGCAGGCATCGCTGCCTTCTTCAAATTCACGGCAAGGCGAGGGACGCCACTCGTAAATGCCACAACCTACTTGCTCGCCAATCTTGCCCGTGAGGGCGGCGCAACGAGTGGGCACGTGGTCGGTGCCTCGCATGCGACAGGTGCTGTTGTTGACTTCAACGCTCAAGCCAGCGGGCACTTGTCCGCCCATGTCGTCGAGTTCGTGCACCGAAAAATCGACGCGAAAACTTGCGCAGCAAGCCCCGCAACGCGTGCAATTTGACTCGGTCATTGGCGTCCGAGCAGCAGGTATTCCATCAAGGCTTTTTGAACGTGCATGCGGTTTTCGGCCTCGTCCCACACCACGCTTTGAGGGCCGTCGATCACCTCGGCGGTGACTTCTTCGCCACGGTGCGCGGGCAGGCAGTGCATGAACAAGGCATCGGGTTTGGCCACATCCATCATGTCGGTGTCGACGCACCAATCGGCAAAAGCTTGTTTGCGCGCTTCGTTTTCGGCTTCATAGCCCATGCTGGTCCACACGTCGGTGGTCACCAAGTCTGCGCCTTGGCAAGCTTGCATGGGATCTTTGAAAACTTTGAAGCAGTTGTGCGAAGACAAACCCGCCACTGCTGGATCGATTTCGTACCCGCTTGGGGTGCTGACGTGAACGGTAAAGCCCAACAAATCAGCCGCTTGCAACCACGTGTTGGCCATGTTGTTGCCGTCTCCTACCCAAGCGACGACCTTGCCTTGGAGGCATTGCAGGGGATGGTTGACTTGCCCGCGTTGCTCAATGAAGGTGAACAAATCGGCCAAGATTTGGCAAGGGTGGAATTCATTGGTCAAACCATTGATCACGGGCACGCGTGAGTTGGTTGCAAAGCTGTTGATCTTGTCTTGACCGTAGGTGCGAATCATCACCAAGTCGACCATGCGGCTGATGACTTTGGCGCTGTCTTCGATGGGCTCGGAGCGACCCAGCTGGCTGTCGCCCGTGGTCAGGTGAACCACCGATCCGCCCAGTTGGTACATGCCCGCCTCAAAACTCACCCGGGTGCGGGTGGAGGCTTTTTCAAAAATCATCGCCAAGGTGCGATCGACCAAAGGGTGATGTTTTTCGTAAGACTTGAACTTGTGCTTGATCAGCGCTGCACGCGAGAACAAGTAGGCGTATTCGTCCGCCGTCAAGTCGGTGAACTGCAAATAGTGTTTCATGGCTTTTCAGCGAGGAAAGTTTTGATCAACGGCACCAACAGCGCCACCAATTCGTCGGCTTCGGCTGGTTTCAAAATCAAGGGGGGCAGCAAGCGCACCACGTTGTCGGCAGTGACGCTCAGCAACAAGCCTGCATCCAAGGCGCGTTGCATCAAGACGCCACATGGGCGATCCAGCGCAATGCCGATCATCAAACCTTGGCCACGCACTTCTTGAAAACCCGAGACGCCCGCCAATTCGCGGGTGAAGGCTTGGTGCAAGTGATCGCCCATGCGAGCGGCATTGCCCAGCAAATCGTCTTTTTCCATGATGCGGATGGTTTCCAAGCCAGCCCGCATGGCCAAAGGATTGCCGCCAAAGGTGGAGCCGTGACTGCCGGCTTGAAAAATATGCGCTGCCTTGGGACCCGCGACCACTGCTCCAATGGGCACACCAGAAGCCAAACCTTTGGCCAGCGGCATGACGTCGGGCACGATGCCCGCCCATTGGTGTGCAAACCATTTGCCGGTGCGACCCATGCCGCATTGCACCTCGTCGATCATCATCAACCAATCGCGTTCGTTGCACAGTTGGCGCACTTCGCGCAAATAGTCCATTTGCATGGGGTTGATGCCGCCTTCACCTTGGATGGTTTCCAAGAAAACAGCGACCACATTGGGATTGCCTTCGGTGGCTTTTTTGAGGGCTTGGATGTTGTTGACGGGGACGCGAATGAAACCTTCCACCAAAGGCCCAAAGCCTTTTTGGATTTTTTCGTTGCCCGTTGCGCTCAACGTGGCAATCGAGCGGCCATGGAATGCTTTTTCGTACACCACGATTTCGGGGCGCTCAATGCCTTTGTCGTGACCAAACTTGCGCGCCAATTTGAGCGCTGCTTCGTTGGCTTCTAGACAGCTGTTGCAATAAAACACGTTGGTCATGCCCGAGTGCTCGACCAGCTTGGCCGCCAGTTTTTCAGCATTGGGCGTGAAGTAGTAGTTGCAGCAATGCATGATTTCGCTGATTTGCTGCTGCAAGGCGGGCGTTAATTCAGGGTGGTTGTGCCCCAACGTGTTGACTGCGATGCCAGCCAGTGCATCCAAATATTGCTTGCCGTTGGCGTCCCAGACGCGGCAACCCTGACC
>CAIYFE010000170.1 GCA_903925445.1 uncultured Burkholderiales bacterium
ATTGGAAAGAAACCGAGCCTTCAGTGCCCAGGTTTCCACCGTTTTTGCTCAACGCGTGACGAACTTCGGCCACGGTGCGCACTTTGTTGTCGGTCATGGTGTCCACCATGATGGCCGCCCCGCCCACGCCATAGCCTTCGTAACGAATTTCTTCGTAGTTCACGCCTTCGAGGTTGCCTGTGGCTTTGTCGATGTTGCGTTTGATGTTGTCTGCAGGCATGTTGGCCGCCTTGCCCTTTTCGACGGCCAAGCGCAGACGCGGGTTGGTGTCCAAATCAGCGCCGCCCAAACGCGCTGCCACGATGATTTCACGCGTCAAGCGCGTCCAAATGCGTCCACGTTTTTCGTCTTGACGCCCTTTGCGGTGCTGAATATTTGCCCATTTGCTATGGCCTGCCACGTGAAATCCTTTGTTTTGCGAATCATGAAAGCGTCTGATTTTACGAGACAGCGATTCTTGGCCTGCCCCTAACAAAAACGCCGGTTGGCACCGGCGTTTTTATTGCGACTTGGCAGATCAGTCTGCCGTGGCTTCTTCTTGAGGCTCTTCGGGCTCTGACTTGGTGTTGCGACTTTCCTTTTTGGGCAAAGGTTGAATGTCCAAATGCACCTCTTGTTTGTCGTCCAAACTCACAGACAACCGCCCGCCTTCGGTCAGACGTCCAAACAACAACTCGTCGGCCAAGGCTTTGCGAATGGTGTCTTGGATGAGGCGCTGCATGGGCCGCGCGCCCATGAGCGGATCGAAACCTTTTTTGGCCAAATGCTTGCGCAAGTCGTCGGTGAAGGTGACTTCCACTTTTTTCTCGGCCAATTGGGTCTCGAGTTGCAACAAGAACTTGTCGACCACTCGCAAAATGATTTGCTCATCCAAGGGCTTGAAGCTGACGATGGCATCCAAACGGTTGCGAAACTCGGGCGTGAACAAGCGCTTGATGTCACCCATTTCGTCCCCGGCTTGGCGCGGATTGGTAAAGCCAATCGTGGCTTTGTTCATGGTTTCAGCACCCGCGTTGGTGGTCATGATGATGATCACATTGCGAAAATCTGCCTTGCGCCCATTGTTGTCGGTCAAAGTGCCGTGATCCATGACTTGCAACAGCACGTTGAAGATGTCTGGATGGGCTTTTTCAATCTCATCCAAGAGCAACACGCAATGCGGTTTTTTCGTCACGGCCTCTGTCAACAGCCCGCCTTGATCAAAGCCCACATAGCCAGGAGGCGCGCCAATCAAGCGACTGACGGCATGGCGCTCCATGTACTCGGACATGTCAAAGCGAATGAGCTCAATGCCCAAGATGTAAGCCAGTTGCTTGGCTGCCTCGGTTTTGCCCACGCCCGTAGGGCCGCTGAACAAAAATGACCCAATCGGCTTGTCTTGCTTGCCCAAGCCCGAGCGTGCCATCTTGACCGCTGAGGCCAACACTTCCAGCGCCTTGTCTTGGCCAAAGACAACGCTTTTGAGATCGCGCTCGATGGTTTGCAACTTGCTGCGGTCGTCGTTGGAGACGTTGGCAGGCGGAATCCGAGCAATCTTGGCGATGATGTCTTCGATCTCGTTTTTGCCAATCGTTTTCTTGCGCTTGGACACGGTCAAGATGCGTTGGGCAGCGCCTGCTTCGTCAATCACATCAATGGCTTTGTCGGGCAAATGACGGTCATTGATGAATTTGGCCGACAACTCCGCCGCCGCTTGCAAAGCTGCATTGGCGTATTTGACGTTGTGGTGTTCTTCAAAACGGCTTTTCAAGCCTTTGAGAATTTCGATGGTTTCGGCCACGGTTGGCTCGACCACATCCACTTTTTGGAAACGGCGCGACAGCGCGGCATCTTTTTCAAAAATGCCACGGTATTCGGTGAACGTGGTGGCACCAATGCACTTGAGTTGACCACTTGAAAGCGCAGGTTTGAGCAAATTGGAGGCATCCAAGGTGCCGCCAGAAGCCGCGCCAGCGCCAATCAGCGTGTGGATTTCATCGATGAACAAAATTGCGTTGGGCTTGCCTTGCAAAGACTTGATCACGCCTTTGAGACGCTGCTCAAAATCACCGCGGTATTTGGTGCCAGCCAACAAAGCACCCATGTCCAGGGAGTACACATGGGCTTCGGCCAAGATTTCTGGCACGTCGCCTTGGGTGATGCGCCACGCCAAGCCTTCGGCAATTGCGGTTTTGCCCACGCCAGCTTCACCCACCAACAAGGGGTTGTTTTTGCGGCGACGGCACAAGATTTGAATGGTGCGTTCGACCTCGTACTCGCGACCGATCAACGGGTCGATCTTGCCGTCTTTGGCGAGCTGGTTGAGGTTTTGTGTGAATTGCTCCAGCGGTGAAGCTTTTTCGTTTTTCTCGGGTTGCGCGCCTTCCTCGCCTTCGCTGCTGGAGGGCTCAGAGCCTTTGACGGGTTCGCCGGGATCACTCTTTTTGATGCCATGTGCAATGAAGTTCACAACATCGAGGCGCGTCACGCCTTGCTGGTGCAAGTA
>CAIYFE010000171.1 GCA_903925445.1 uncultured Burkholderiales bacterium
GTGCCTTTCAATGCCGCGAGTTCGGAGACGGTTTTGGTTCCCATTTGCCCATTAGGTCCAGAGCATTTGCCGGAGTTGCACAAGCATTTGCTAGCGCTGGATCAGCACGACCGCTATTTGCGTTTTGGTTATGCGGCAACCGACGAGCAAATTGTTCGGTACCTGGATGGGTTGAATTTTGAGCGCGATGAAATTTACGGCATCTTCAACCGCGATTTGAATATTTTGGCGATGGCGCATTTGGCCATCACTCGAGACAAAGGGAAAACGCCGAGCGCTGAGTTTGGTGTGTCTGTTTGCGTGTCAGCGCGTGGGCGTGGCTACGGTGGACGATTGTTTGAGCGCGCTGTCATGCACGCGCGCAATCAAAAAATTTCATTGATTTACATTCATGCGCTGAGCGAGAACGCGCCCATGATTCGCATCGCGCGCAAAAGCGGCGCCACGCTTGAGCGCGACGGATCTGAGACCGAGGCTTACTTGCGTTTGCCTAAACGCACAATTGAAAGCCGTTTGACCGAGTTGGTTTCCGACCAATTTGCGCAAGCCAACTACAACATCAAAGAAGACAGCAAGCGGTTTTGGGATTTCTTGGAGCATGTCCAAGAGATCAGACAAGGCGTGCGAAAAGCCCGGCATCAATCTGCAGAATAAATGGCACCAGGCGTTTGTCATTTGCGTAGGATATCCTTGAGGCTTCAGATTTTTTGGCATTACGCCGATTGGCCGTGACAGACCCTCTCCCTCGATCCAAGTCGACGACAGACTCACGCAGTTACTGGAAACGACTGCAAGAATTTATCCATCCAGGCCCCGACTCGCGCGAAGAGTTGTTGGGCACACTCACCGAAGCAGAAGACAACCACGTGATTGACGCGGAAAGCCGCGTCATGTTGGAAGGCGTGTTGCGCATGGCTGAGCTGACCGCCGGCGATGTGATGGTCGCAGCGGCGCGAATGGATTTGATTGATTTGAATGCGTCGCTGGATGACACGTTGAACCAAGTCATCGACACGCGTCACTCGCGTTTTCCGGTGTTTGAGGGCGAACGGGACAACTTGGTGGGCATCTTGCTGGCCAAGGATTTGCTCAAGTTGCAGCGCTCGCCAGCATTGAATTTGCGCACCTTGTTGCGTCCACCCGTCTTCATTCCCGAGAGCAAGGGGCTGAATGATTTGCTGCGCGACTTTCGCAACAACCGCAACCACATGGCGTTGGTGGTGGACGAATTTGGGCGCGTGGCCGGCCTGATCACGATTGAAGACGTGCTGGAGCAAATCGTGGGCGAAATTGAAGACGAGTTCGACGAAGACCCAGAGGCAGGCGATGTGTTCGCGCTCGCTGACAAAACCTATCGGGTCAGCGGTGACAGCTCGCTGGAGCGTGTGGTGGAAGCGTTTGAGCTGGATGCGCAAGTGTTTGATAACTTGTTCGACTCAGACAACAAGTTTGACACCATCGGTGGCTTGATCGCGCACGCCATGGGGCACGTGCCGCGCCGAGGTGAATATTACGAGTTGGCTGGCTTGCGCTTCACGGTGCAACACACGCGCGGCGGGGCGGTGAAGTGGTTCAAAGTCCATTTGCCCCATCCAGATGGCGCGGACTTGACGGGCAAAGTCAAGCCATGAAACGCATCGGCATCCACCTGCTTTTGATGGCCTTGGGTGGGTTGCAAGCTGCCTCAATGGCATGGCCGTTGGCCGGTGAGGGGTATGGGCAGCCCTTGGCGTGGCTGGGCTTGGCAAGTTTGGCAGGCTTGGCATTTTTTTTAGATCGGTGCTTGAGCGCGCGCGAAGCCTTTGTCACAGCTTGGGTGTTCGCGAGCGCTTGGCTCATCGCTTCCACTTGGTGGTTATTCATTGCCTTGCATGTGTATGGCGGATTGCCATCGGTCTTGGCGGTGCTGGCGGTGGGCTTGTTGGGTTGCGGACTCGCGCTGATTTATGGCGCTGCCGCTTGGGTTTACTTTCGGCTGGGGCAAATGGGCGCACGCACTTTTGCGCGCGGCTTGGTGTTTGCTTCGGTGTGGTTTTTAGCCGAATGGGTGCGCGGCACGCTTTGGACGGGGTTTCCTTGGGCGGCAGCTGGTTATGCGCATGTGGATGGCGTTTTGCGGCATTGGGCGCCTTGGGTGGGCGTGTACGGTTTGAGCGCCATCAGCGCTGCCCTGGCCATGTGGTGTGTAGCGCAACGCCAAGACCGCGTGTTCAGGCCGCAGGTCTACAAAACTTTGCTTGTGGCCGTGCTGGCGGTCATGGCGGCTTGGGCGTGGTGGGTGGCACCTAGCCATTCTCCGGCCTTGGCAGAGCGTGCCCCCTTGCAAGTGGCTTTGGTGCAAGGCAACGTGGCACAAGACATGAAGTTTTCAAAAGGCGCTCAAAAGGCGTTGCTGGACTATCAAGCCGCATTGCTGCGCAACACGGGCGATTTGGTGGTGACCCCCGAGACGGCGATTCCGTACTTTGCGCATCAATTGCCTGAGCGCTATTGGCAAGACATTCGCCAACGTTATGCCAGCGGGCAGCAAGCGGCCTTGATAGGTATGCCCATGCTGGGCGAGGGAAAAAATGCTTACACCAACTCGGCGCTCGGGTTGGCGCCGCGTCAAGCAGATTACCGCTACGACAAGCAGCATTTGGTGCCATTTGGTGAGTTTGTACCGCCCATGTTTCATTGGTTTTTGGACTTGATGAACATTCCCTTGGGTGATTTCACCCGAGGTGCGGCGGTACAAGCCTCCCTCAATTGGCATGGCGAACGCATTGCTCCCAACATTTGCTTTGAAGATTTGTTTGGCGAGGAGCTCGCCCGTGGTTTTGCTGATCCCAACCAAACCCCAACGATGCTGGTGAATTTGAGCAACATCGCTTGGTTTGGGGACTCGATTGCGATTGAGCAGCATTTGAATATTTCCCGCATGCGGGCGTTAGAGCTGCATCGCCCCATGTTGCGCGCGACCAATACCGGTGCGACGGCGGTGATTGACGCGCAAGGACAAGTCGTGGCGCGTTTGCCCAGCGGCGTTCAAGACACATTGCAAGCCCAGGTGCAAGGCGTGGACGAGCCGCCCACGCCTTATGCCCGTTGGGTTTCGGTCTACGGTTTGTGGCCCATGGTTTTGTTGGCATTGGGGACTTTGGCTACCGTGGGCTGGCAAGGATATTTGGCGCGGCACGGGCGGCGCCGTTTCGCGCCTTAAAATCAAGGGTTTGCGGGCGTATTGACCTGCACATCTTTGACGGCCAGTTGCCAACTGGCTTGGCGCTTATGCTGACATTTCAACAAATCATTCTCAAACTCCAGTCCTATTGGGCCGACCAGGGTTGCGCCTTGTTGCAGCCCATTGACATGGAGGTCGGTGCCGGCACTTCGCACACCGCAACGTTTTTGCGCGCTTTAGGCCCCGAGCCTTGGAAGGCCGCTTACGTGCAGCCCAGCCGTCGCCCCAAAGATGGTCGTTACGGCGAAAACCCCAATCGCTTGCAGCATTACTACCAATACCAAGTGGTGTTAAAGCCTGCCCCCAGCAACATCTTGGAGCTGTATTTGGGCTCGCTCGAAGCGCTGGGTTTTGACCTCAAGAAAAACGACATTCGTTTTGTGGAAGACGATTGGGAAAACCCCACGCTGGGCGCATGGGGCTTGGGTTGGGAGGTCTGGTTGAATGGCATGGAAGTCACGCAGTTCACCTACTTTCAGCAAGTCGGCGGCATCGATTGCAAACCGATCACGGGCGAAATCACCTACGGCCTTGAGCGTTTGGCCATGTACTTGCAAGGCGTGGACAACGTCTACAACTTGCAGTGGACAGACGGCTTGACCTACGGCGATGTTTACAAACAAAACGAGGTCGAGCAATCGACCTACAACTTTGAGCACAGCGACGCTGAGTTCTTGTTCACGGCTTTCGGCGCGCACGAAAAGCAAGCGCAACACCTCATGGGCGCACAACTGGCTTTGCCTGCCTATGAGCAAGTGCTCAAGGCTGCACACACCTTCAACCTGCTGGATGCGCGCGGCGCGATCAGCGTGACCGAGCGCGCCGCCTACATTGGCCGAATTCGCAATTTGGCACGCGCCGTGGCGCAAAGCTATTACGAAAGCCGCGAGCGCTTGGGCTTTCCAATGGCGCCGCGTGCTTGGGTTGAACAAATCGTTAAAAAAGCAGCGTGAGAGCCACAACAATGACCACTCAAAATCTTCTCGTCGAACTGTTTGTCGAAGAGCTGCCCCCCAAAGCGTTGCAAAAATTGGGCGATGCGTTTTCAAGCGTGCTGTTGGATCAACTCAAAACACAAGGCTTGACCACAGCGCAGTCTGTGGTGACGGCCTATGCCTCCCCTCGTCGCTTGGCGGCGCACATCACCTCCGTGTTGGCGCAAGCATCGGACAAGGCGGTGCAACAAAAGCTGATGCCAGTCACCGTAGGCTTAGACGCCAACGGTCAAGCCACCCCCGCATTGTTGAAAAAACTGCAAGCCTTGGGCGCCGGCGCAGATGCCGTGCCGCAACTCAAGCGCGCACCCGATGGCAAAGCCGAAGCCTTGTTTTACGACAGCGTCGTCAAAGGCGCGAGCTTGGCCGATGGCTTGCAAAAGGCCTTGAGCGAAGCGATTGCCAAATTGCCTATTCCCAAAGTCATGAGCTATCAGCTCGAAACCGACTGTGAATTGCCCGGCTGGAGCAGCGTCAATTTTGTGCGCCCGGCGCACAGCTTGGTGGCTTTGCATGGCAGCACCCTCGTGCCCGTCAAAGCCTTGGGATTGACAGCAGGCAACCGCACGCAAGGCCATCGCTTTGAAGCCAAAGTCTCGCCCGTGGTGTTGGCGCATGCCGATGAATACGCCAGCCAATTGGCCGCTGAAGGTGCGGTGATTGCCAGCTTTGTGGAGCGTCGCGCCGAGATTGTTCGTCAATTGCAAGCCGCCGCAGCCCAAGTGGGCGGAGGCGTCAAAGCCATTGAAGACGCCGCATTGTTGGACGAAGTCACCGCCTTGGTCGAGCGTCCCAACGTGCTGGTGTGCGAATTTGAGAAGCAATTCTTGGATGTGCCACAAGAGTGCCTCATCTTGACGATGAAAGCCAACCAAAAATACTTTCCGTTGCTCGACGCGGCAGGCAAGTTGACGCACAAGTTTTTGGTGGTCAGCAACATCCGACCAGACGACGCCTCGGCGGTCATTGGCGGCAACGAGCGCGTGGTGCGCCCACGCTTGGCCGATGCCAAATTCTTCTTCGACCAAGACCGCAAAAAGACACTCGCCTCGCGCGTGGAGGGCTTGGGCAAAGTTGTCTATCACAACAAGCTTGGCACACAGGGCGAGCGCACGGACCGCGTTCGCGCCATTGCCAAAGGCATCGCGGCTTTGTTGCCGCAAGCCAAAGATGCGAATTTTGTTAAAGCCGTCGACTTGGCTGCGCAGTTGGCCAAAACCGACTTGTTGACCGACATGGTGGGCGAATTTCCAGAGCTGCAAGGCATCATGGGGGGCTACTACGCCCGTCACGATGGCTTGGGTGAAGACGTGGCGCAAGCCATCGAAGACCACTACAAACCCCGCTTTGCCGGTGACGAGTTACCCCGCAACACCGTGGGCGTGGTGGTGGCCTTGGCCGACAAACTGGAAACCTTGGTCGGCATGTTTGGCATTGGCAATTTGCCCACAGGCGACAAAGATCCATTTGCTTTGCGTCGCCATGCCTTGGGCGTGGTGCGCATGTTGCGCGAGGCGCATTTGGAAGTCGATTTGGACGCCCTCATCGCACAAGCCATTCCGGCCTTTGGCAAGCAAATTGCTGATCCTGCGGTGGCTCTGCGCGCGTTCATCGATGACCGCCTCTCGGGCAGCTTGCGCGAGCAAGGCTACAAGGCGCAAGAGGTCGAAGCCGTGCTTGCCCTCAAACCACAGCGTTTGGGCGATGTGGCCAAGCGCTTGGAGGCTGTGCGTGCATTTGCCACGCTGCCCGAAAGCGCGGCCTTGGCCGCTGCCAACAAACGCATTGGCAACATCTTGAAGAAAGCGCAAGAAGTCGATGGTCACGTCAGCCCCGTGTTGCTGAAAGAAGAGGCAGAAAAAGCGCTCTACGCACAAATGCAAACTGTGGTGCCCCAAGCCAACGCGCAGTTTGAGGCCGGTGACTACACCGCCTCGCTCACCACCTTGGCTGCGCTGCGTGGCTCCGTCGATGCGTTTTTTGACGGTGTGATGGTCAATGCCGAAGCCATGGATTTGCGCCTCAACCGACAAGGCTTGCTCAAGAGCTTGCACATCGCCATGAACCGCGTGGCCGACTTGTCTTGCCTTGCGGCTTAAGGATCGTTCATGCAAACCAAGCTCGTCATTCTGGACCGCGACGGCACCATCAACCAAGATCGCGACGATTACGTCAAATCGGCCGATGAGTGGGTGCCTTTGCCCGGCGCGCTGGAGGCGATTGCCCGTTTGAATCATGCCGGTTGGCATGTGGCAGTGGCCAGCAACCAATCGGGCTTGGGTCGCGGGTTGTTTGATGTGGCGGCACTCAACGCCATGCACGCCAAAATGCACAAGCTTTTGGCCAGCGCCGGCGGGCGCGTTGACGCGATTTTCTATTGCCCGCACAGCCCCGACGAAACCTGCAATTGCCGCAAACCTGCTGCGGGTTTGTTTGAACAAATCAGCGAACGCTACAGCATGGATTTGCAAGGTGTGCCTGCGGTTGGAGACAGTTTGCGCGACTTGCAAGCAGGTGCCGCTTTGGGCTGTGCCTCGCATTTGGTGTTGACCGGCAAGGGCGCTGCCCTCAAAGACAAACCCTTGCCCGCCGAATACCCCGAGGGGACACAAGTGCATGCAGACTTGGCCGCATTTGTGGAATGGCTGTTGCAGCAAACTGCGACAAAAACGGGAGCGGTTGCATGATGGCTTTGTTGCGTTCGGTGGTTCACATGGTGTTCATGGTGCTGACCATCATTCCGTATGCGCTGTTTTTGGTGGCCACTTCTGTGTGTGGCGCCTCCAGCGATTTTGTGTACGGCGTGGCGCGACGTTGGTTGAGCTTGAGTGTGTCGGGCGCGCGCCTCATCATGGGGGTGCGCTATCAAATCCAAGGGTTTGAAAATTTGCCCTTGGGCGAAAAAAGCCCAGCCATTTTGTTGGTCAAGCACCAATCGACTTACGAAACATTTTTGATGCCAGCCATCATGCCGCACCCGCTGGCTTATGTTTTCAAGCGTGAGTTGTTGCATGTGCCATTTTTCGGCTGGGCGATTGGACGGTTGGACATGATCCACATCGACCGCAGCCAACGCGCCAAAGCGTTTGCCAAGGTGGTTGAGCAAGGCAAAGACTTGCTGGCCAAGGGCGTGTGGGTGATCATGTTTCCCGAAGGCACCCGCATCGAACGTGGTCAACAAGGGCAATACAAAAGTGGTGGCGCACGACTGGCCATTGCAACCGGTGCGCCCGTGATTCCGATTGCCGTGACCTCGGCCAAGTGTTGGCCGCGCAAAGCGTTCATCAAACGCGCGGGTGTGGTGGATGTGTCCATTGGCGCTCCCATTCCTAGCGCAGGGCGTGACCCCGAAGAGTTGACCCAGCAAGTCCAGCAATGGATCGAAGCTGAAATGCAGCGCCTCGATCCAGAGGCCTATTCGCCCAAGGCCTGAGCGAGCACCGCATGGGACGCTTGATGCAACTCGTGCTTGACCTGTTCGACGCGCCCCTTGTGGTGGCTCCCAAAGTCAAGCCCACGCTGGGGCCGTTTGAACCCGGCGAGCCTTTGCAGCAAGTGTTGCCAGCAGCGCAGTATGGGCATCCACGCGCCACGCGTCGCATTCAGTTGGGACACGTCCATGTGGCCTACGCTTTCAAACGCAGCAAACGGCGCACGATTGGCATGGCCATCGGCGCCGATGGCTTGGAGGTGAGCGCACCGCGATGGGTGTCGGTGGCCGAAGTCGAGTCCGCCTTGCTTGAAAAATCCGATTGGATTGAGCGCAAGCTGATCGAAATGGGCGAACGCCAAGCCCAGTTGGGCGCCGCGCGCATTGTGTGGCGCGATGGCGTGGTCATTCCTTACTTGGGCGCCAATTTGCGCGTTGTGTTGGATTCCTCCCCAGCCCTGAAAAAAGGCAGCGCCCAATTTGAAAGCGCTGGGCTGGACACCTGGCCCCACACCTTGCGCGTGGGTTTGCCCCTGCATGCCGATGCGGCGCAAATTCGGGATGCCGTGCAAGCGTGGCTCATGCGCCAAGCCAAAG
The DNA here is from genome assembly GCA_903925445.1 of uncultured Burkholderiales bacterium. Classification (GTDB taxonomy): domain Bacteria; phylum Pseudomonadota; class Gammaproteobacteria; order Burkholderiales; family Burkholderiaceae_C; genus Limnohabitans. Next base: position 8,246 of record CAIYFE010000171.1, read on the forward strand.
CGCTGTTCACCGAGCGGCTGAATGTGTTTGCGCCTCGCTTGGGCGTGCAGTGGCGCAAGCTCTCGCTCAGCAGCGCAGCCACCCGCTGGGGCAGCGCCAGTGCCGATGGCGCGATTCGTCTGAACTGGCGCTTGATTCACCACAAATTGGACGTGATCGATTACGTCGTGGCCCATGAATTGAGCCACTTGCGCGTCATGAACCACAGCCCGCGCTTTTGGGACACCGTCAAGAGCGTGATGCCCGACTACGCCGTGCACAAGCGCGCCTTACGCGAACAAACCCTGCCCCCGTGGGCTTGAGTCACAAATGCGGTCAATTTGCCTGCATAATTGACGTTTACGTAAACGTCAATTACTTGTCATGGCCACCACCTACACCATCAGCGACTTGGCGCGAGAGTTCGACCTCACCACCCGAGCCATTCGTTTTTACGAAGACATGGGGTTGTTGCAACCCGAGCGCTCAGGGCCTGGCGGTCGCAACCGCGTGTACAGCCCACGCGACCGCACGCGTTTGAAACTCACCTTGCGTGCCAAGCGTTTGGGCTTGTCCTTGACTGAGGCCAAAGATTTGATCGACATGTACGACAGCCCCCGCGACACGGGGCCGCAGTTGCAAAAATTTTTGGTCGTGCTGGCCGATCACAAACGCCAGCTCGATGCACAAATGGCTGAAATCCAAGCCAACTTGGATGAAGTCAAAGTCCATGAAAAAGAGGCGCGTGCCTTGTTGGCAAAAACCACCGCCAAAGCCAAAGGAGTCAAGCCATGAAGCATCCTGAGTTACACCAGCGCATTCACAACAGCTTTGTGCGCCAAGGCTTGATGAAGCACTTGGGCGCTCGTTTGGTGTCGGTGTCGCCGGGCATGTGCGAAATTGCCTTGCCTTACTCTGAGCGGGTGACCCAGCAACAAGGCGGCTACCACGGCGGCGCGATGGGCGCCTTGGCGGACATTGCCGCGGGCTACGCAGGCTTGACACAAACGCCTGAAGGCCAAGAAGTCACGACCGTCGAATACAAAATTAATTTTTTGGCTGCTTTTGACAATGGCGAATTGCGCGCGCGTGGCTTGGTGATTCGATCTGGCAAAAAACTCATCGTCACCACCGCAGAAGTGGTGCATCTGGATGACGATGGCAAAGAGTCACCTTGCGCTTTGATGCAGCAAACCTTGGCCATCGTTTCGAAAAATTATTGAGGAGACATCGATGAACAACTTACCCGGACTGAACTTCCAATTGGGCGAAGACATTGACGCGTTGCGTGACGCCGTGCGCGAATTTGCGCAAGCCGAAATTGCCCCTCGTGCAGCGCAAATCGATCACGACGACCAATTCCCGATGGACTTGTGGCGCAAGATGGGCGAGTTGGGCGTCTTGGGCATCACCGTGGGAGAAGAATACGGTGGCGCCAACATGGGCTATTTGGCGCACATGGTGGCTATGGAAGAAATCTCTCGGGCTTCAGCCAGCGTGGGCTTGAGTTACGGTGCGCACAGCAATTTGTGCGTCAACCAAATCAAACGCAACGGCACGGACGCGCAACGCGCCAAGTACTTGCCCCGACTCATCAGCGGCGAACATGTGGGCGCGTTGGCCATGAGCGAGCCGGGCGCGGGCAGCGACGTCATCAGCATGAAACTCAAGGCGCAAGACAAAGGCGGCTATTACCTGCTCAACGGCAACAAAATGTGGATCACCAACGGCCCCGATGCCGACACCTTGGTGGTCTATGCCAAAACCGAGCCCGAGTTGGGCGCACGTGGCGTGACCGCCTTCTTGATTGAAAAAGGCATGAAAGGTTTCTCGATCGCGCAAAAACTCGACAAGCTGGGCATGCGCGGCAGCCACACCGGCGAGCTGGTGTTTCAAAACGTCGAAGTGCCGGTGGAAAATATTTTGGGTGGCTTGAACAACGGCGCCAAAGTGCTCATGAGCGGGCTGGATTACGAACGCGCAGTGCTCACCGGCGGGCCCTTGGGCATCATGCAAGCGGTCATGGACAACGTGATTCCCTACATCCACGACCGCAAACAGTTTGGGCAAAGCATCGGTGAATTTCAGCTCATCCAAGGCAAAGTGGCCGACATGTACACCGTGCTCCAAGCCGGGCGTTCATTCGCCTACACCGTGGCTAAAAACTTGGACATGTTGGGCGCGGAGCATGTGCGCCAAGTTCGCAAGGACTGCGCCTCAGTCATTTTGTGGTGTGCCGAAAAGGCCACGTGGATGGCGGGCGAGGGCGTTCAAATTTTTGGCGGCAACGGCTACATCAACGAATACCCCTTGGGCAGGTTGTGGCGCGATGCCAAGTTGTACGAAATTGGTGCGGGCACGAGCGAAATTCGCCGCATGTTGATTGGGCGAGAATTGTTTGCTGAAACCTGCTGAAACCCCATGAAGGAAATTGATGAGCAAATCACTGGAACATCTGTTTGAAAACAACCGCGTTTGGGCAGCGCGCATGGAGCGCGAAAACCCCGGTTTTTTCAGCACTTTGGCCAACCAGCAAACGCCCAAATATTTGTGGATCGGTTGCTCAGACAGCCGTGTTCCAGCCAACCAAATCACGGGGCTGGATCCCGGCGAAGTGTTTGTGCATCGCAACGTGGCCAATGTGGTGGTGCATTCCGACCTCAACGCCTTGTCGGTCATCCAATATGCCGTGGATGCGCTCAAGGTGGAGCACATCATGGTGGTGGGGCATTACGGTTGCGGCGGTGTGTTGGCCGCGACGCGAGGCACCCGCATTGGCTTGGCAGACAACTGGTTGCGCCATGTGCAAGACGTGCGCTTGCGCCACCGGCAGCGCCTCAACCACTTGCCCCAAGTGGAGTTGGAGCGCGTGATGTGCGAGATGAATGTGATCGAACAAGTGGGCAACGTGGCCTTGTCCAACGTCATGCAAGACGCTTGGGGACGCGGTCAAAAAATCACCGTGCACGGCTGGATTTATGACGTCGCCGATGGCTTGGTCAAAGACCTGGACGTCAGCATGACGGGTTCGCACGAAGTGGTGGATGTGTTCCGCCATGCTTTCAAACGCTACCCACGCGGAATTTGAGTTTTATTTAAGGAGACCTTCACCATGTCAGACCCCATCGTCATCATCAGCGCAGCCCGCACGCCCATGGGCAGTTTCCAAGGCGACTTTTCATCGCTCGCGGCCCACGATTTGGGGGGCGCTGCGATTCGCGCTGCGGTGCAACGCGCGGGCATCAGCCCTGAGTTGGTGACCGAGTTGTTGTTTGGCAATTGTTTGATGGCCGGACAAGGCCAAGCGCCTGCGCGTCAAGCGGGCTTCAAAGGCGGATTGCCCAAAAGTGCTGGCGCAGTCACCTTGTCCAAAATGTGTGGCTCGGGCATGCGTGCGGCCATGTTTGCGCATGACATGTTGGTAGCGGGTACGCACGAGGTGTTGGTGGCCGGTGGCATGGAAAGCATGACCAATGCGCCCTACCTCATGCTCAAAGGCCGTGGCGGTTATCGACTCGGTCATGACCGTATCTTTGACCACATGATGCTCGACGGTTTGGAAGACGCTTACGAACCCGGTCGCAGCATGGGCACCTTTGGCGAAGACTGTGCGGCTAAATACAATTTCAGCCGCGCCGAACAAGACGCCTTTGCCACCACCAGCGTGCAACGCGCCAAAGCGGCCACCGAGTCTGGTGCGTTTGCGGCAGAAATCACCCCTGTGACGGTCAAGACACGCACTGGCGAAGTCGTCGTGTCCATCGACGAAGGTCCGGGCAAAGTCAAGCTCGACAAAATCGCCACGCTCAAGCCCGCCTTCAAAAAAGACGGCACCATCACGGCAGCCAGCAGCTCGTCCATCAACGACGGCGCAGCGGCCATGGTGTTGATGCGCGAGAGCACCGCCAAAAAGTTGGGCTGCACACCCTTGGCGCGCATCGTCAGCCACGCCACCCACGCCCAAGAACCTGAATGGTTTGCCACTGCGCCCGTCGGCGCCACCCAAAAAGCTTTGGCCAAAGCGGGTTGGTCGGTGGCCGATGTGGACTTGTGGGAAGTCAACGAAGCCTTTGCCGTCGTGCCCATGGCCTTGATGAAAGAGCTCAACGTTGCGCACGAAAAAGTCAACGTCAATGGTGGCGCTTGTGCGCTGGGACACCCGATTGGTGCATCAGGCGCACGCATCATGGTCACGCTCATTCACGCGTTGAAAGCCCGTGGCCTGAAAAAAGGTTTGGCGACGTTGTGCATCGGTGGTGGCGAAGGTACGGCGGTTGCCCTTGAATTGATCTGAGGTTCACCATGCTGCTCACCCCCGACCAAGAAATGATCCGCGACGCTGTGCGCGACTTTGCCCAGCAAGAACTGTGGCCTCACGCCGCCCAGTGGGACAAAGATCACACGTTTCCGCATGAGGTGCACAAAGGCTTGGCGGCGCTGGGCGCTTATGGCATTTGCGTGCCCGAAGACTTGGGTGGTGCGGGTTTGGACTACCTCACGCTGGCGCTGGTGTTAGAAGAAATTGCGGCGGGCGACGGCGGCACGAGCACGGCCATCA
>CAIYFE010000172.1 GCA_903925445.1 uncultured Burkholderiales bacterium
CAATGGCAAAACGACACCACGCCTTACATTTTTTTTCGCCGCAATGAATTTCCGCCAGAGTTGCGCAATTTAGAAAAATACAAATCTTTAGAAATGAACTATCGAATTGAGGCCATCGAGCAGTCGGTACAAGTCGCGGGTGACACCTTTGAGCATTGCCTGTTGGTGCAAGGCATTGCCAATGTCAAGATGTACATCGACGCGCTGGTGGCATGGCGCGATGTGCCCATGATTTCCCGTGAATGGTATTGCCCCAACGTTGGGCTGGTGCGCTTGGAGAGGGAAGAGTCTTCACCTAGCAAATTTGTTGTGGGCGGCAAACTCACGATGGAGTTGGTTCGTCATAGACAATTCGACATTCTTTCTGCTTTCTGACAAGGGCTTGTCTCACTTGTGTTTTGTTTTGAGAAAAACGAATACCGTATGAATCATTTCTAGGGTTATTGCTGATCGTTGCAATTGGCGTACTTTAAATAATTCAACTCGCTAGTTTGTTCAACCTAATACGAGGAGACTCACCTTGAAACTACATCTCAAAGCGCTGGCTTTGGGCGCAATCGCAAGCGTTGCGCTTGCGGCTCAAGCTCAAAATTGGCCGGTCTATGGTGGCGACACGGGCAATACCCGCTTCAGTCAAGCCACGCAAATCAATACAGGCAACGTCAATAAACTCAAGGTGGCTTGGGCGTTGCAACTGGGCTCTAACCGATCACAAGAATCAACACCTATTTTGGTGGGTGACAGCTTGATCGTGACTTCTTCGTTCGGTCCCAAAAACGTGTTTGCAGTGAATGCCAAAACAGGTGAAGTGCGTTGGCAATACTCACCCGACATTCCTAAAGGCATTGATCAATACGCATGTTGCGACGTGAACAACCGCGGTGTTGCAGTCAATGACGGCAAAGTGTTCGTGGGTCGCTTGGATGCGCACGTTGTTGCCTTGGATGTGAAAACCGGCAAAGAGTTGTGGGACACCAAAGTGGTGGACTACACACAAGGCTCGGTCATCACATCGCCTCCGACTGTCGTTAAAAACTTGATCATCACAGGCTACGGCGGTGGTGAATACGGCGCACGCGGCTCGCTGGTTGCGTTGGACCAAGCCACCGGTAAAGAAGTGTGGCGCACCTACACCGTGCCACTGCCAGGCGAGAAAAATGGCGACACATGGAAAGGCGATTCTGCCAAGTACGGCGGCGCTGTGGCCTGGAACGTGGGCTCTTACGATCCCAAGTTGAACTTGGTTTACTACGGCACCAGCAACCCATCCCCTTGGACCGCAGCAGTTCGCGGCAACGACAGCTCCGATGTCGGCAAGTTCACCAACTTGTACTCCGCATCGGTGGTTGCTTTGAACCCAGAAACTGGCAACATCGTTTGGCACTATCAATTCACACCGCATGATGCGTGGGACTATGACGGCGTGAACGAATTGGTGTTCGCCGACTTGCCCTTTGATGGCAAAAAAGTGCCCGTTGTCATGCAAGCCAACCGCAATGGTTTCTTCTACGTCATTGATCGTTCCAACGGCAAACTCTTGTCGGCCAAGCAATATGTGGATGGCGTGAACTGGGCGACAGGCATTGACTTGAAAACAGGCATGCCCATCGAAACAGCAGGCAACCTCAAACGTCCAGGTTTGAAGCGCATGGCCAAAGATGTTTGCCCCAACTTGTTGGGTGGCAAAAACTGGATGCCTATGAGCTACGACCCCAAAAACGGCTTGGTCTACATTCCTACGCTCAACTTGTGCATGGACATGGAAGGCGTGCAAGAGGAATACAAACGCGGCCAGTTCTATCTGGGCGTGAACTTTGACCTCGGCAAAGTTGGCCCCGGCGGTCACTTGGGTGGCGTGAAAGCTTGGGATCCAGTCAAACAAAAAGAAGTTTGGTTCAACAAAGACCCACTGCCTTACACAGGTGGCGTGACTTCTACCGCGGGTGGCGTGTTGTTCCACGGCGATGTCAAAGGCTGGTTCAAAGCGCTGGATGAGAAAACAGGCAAAGTGTTGTGGAAATTCAACGCCGGTTCTGGCATCTCTGCACCTCCTATGACTTATGTGCTCGATGGCAAACAATACGTTGCTGTGGTCACAGGTCGCACACAATCCATCCCTGCCTTCTTGGGCGCCCTGGGTGAGAAAGTCGTGGCTGCTAGCCCAGAAGGCGGCACCATGTTTGTGTTTACTCTGAACTGATCGTTGTTTGTTAAGGAAAGCTCATGTTGACTCTTGGAAAAGTAAAACAAACTCTCGGCGCAGTTGCGCTGTTGGCTGGTGCCTTGATGGCGCAGCAAGCCAGTGCAGACACCTTAAGAGTTTGTACCGATCCTGACAATCTGCCCTTTAGCAAAATGGAAGGCACTGAAAAAGGTGTTTACGTGGAGCTGGCAGAAAAAGTAGCGAGTCGCATGGGCTCTTCCGTCGAATACGTTTGGTGGTTGAGTTACAACCAACGCAAAGCATTGCGCAACACCATCATGCAAAACAGTTGCGACGCGTATTTCTCGTTGCCTGCTGATGATGAATACCGTGTGCGCGGTGTCAACAAGACCCCAGGCTTTTTGAATGTGAGTTATGCCATCGTGGCAGCCAAAGGCCAAACATTCAAAGGCGTGGAAGATCTGAAAAACAAACGTGTGGCGGTTTTGCATAGCTCGCCGCCACACATTTTGTTGGTGACCCGCGAGGGATACACCACCACGAGTTTTGTCTCCCAAGAAGCTGTATTTGAAGCTTTGAACAAAGGTGAAGTGGATGTTGCCCTGTTGTGGGGACCCTCCGCAGGTTATGAAAACATGAAGCATGAACAGTCACGCTGGCAAATTACCCCCGTCAAAGGCGAAGGCCTTGGTGGTGCAGTGGCGGTGGCAGTTCCTAAATCTAAGCCTGAGTTGCAAGCGCGTATTGAAAAAGCGTTGCAAGAATCTCAGTCCGACATTCAAGCGTTGACGCAAAAATATGGATTCCCAACCAGTGCGCCGGTTGAATTGGCGTTACAACCCTCATCAGCTGCGGTGCACACGGCTCGTGTAGCGCCACAAAAATCTGGATTCGCAAAAGTGGCTGCATCCAGCAAAGACACAGAATGGCTGCTTGCACAAGCCGATGCGCCTGATGCAGCGGCTGGTAAAGTCTTCTTCAACAACACGTGCTCGCATTGCCACGGCACCAACGGGGCAAGCCCAGTGAGTGAGCGCGACATTCGCAAGCTCAAATCACGTTACAAAGAAAACTGGAAAGACACGGCGTTGACCACCATTCGCAATGGTCGCCCCGATTTGGGGATGCCAACTTGGAAGGGTGTGATCAAAGATCAAGACATACAAAACGTGGTCGCATTTTTCGAGACCATTCAGAAGTGAAGTCATTTCGAGTGAGTTAATTTTTTCTTAAACCCCTGCAAAGGGGTTTTCTTTTCTGAGTTGCCTGTGCCTGCTTCATCATATTTTTTTCAACGCAGTTGTGTTGCCGGTGCTTGCGCACTGCTTTGCCAATGGGCTTGGGCGCAAGAGGCTGTGCCCATTCAGGATGTGGTGGTTCAAAGTGGACGACTTGCGCAAAAGCAATGGGATGCGCCGGCGTCGATTTACACCATTGACGCGCAAACCATTCACGACGGCGGGCCGCAAGTCAATTTGTCAGATGCGCTGTCGCAAGTCCCAGGCGTGGTGTCGCTCAACCGAAACAATTACGCGCAAGACATTCAAATTTCAATCCGTGGTTTTGGTGCCCGAGCATCGTTTGGCTTGCGCGGCATTCGGCTGATCACCGACGGCATTCCAGCCACAACGCCGGATGGACAGGGGCAGGCTTCAACGGTGAGCTTGACTTCGGCAGATCGCATCGAAGTCTTAACAGGACCTTTGGCGCAGTTGTATGGCAATTCTTCGGGTGGCGTGATTCAAACGTTCACGCGAGAAGCCGGTGCCGATCCAGAGTTGGCCATGCAGTTTTTCACGGGCGCATTTGGCATGAACAGAACGGACACGCAAGTGACCAATCGCTCCGGCAATGTGGGCTTGGTGGCCGATTTCAGCACCTTTGCCATTGGCGGCTATCGGGGCAATTCGGATGCGCGGCGCCAACAAGTCAACAGCGTCATCACGGCAGATTTGAAAGAAGACAGCCGGCTCAAAATTGTGCTGAATAAATTTGATTCCGGTTACGCCAAAGATCCCTTGGGTCTGAACCAAAAGCAATTGAGTGCTGATCCATCGCAAGCAGGCACCAACGCTGTTTTGGATGGCACGCGAAAAATCATCGAACAAAATCAAATTGGCTTGGTGTTTGAACACAAATTCGATGCCAATCTACAAATGATGTCGCGGGTGTATGAAGGAACGCGAACCAATTTGCAGTACCAAGCAGCCAGCCCCACTTCTGGGACGCCCCAAAAAGGGACTTATGTTGCTTTGGATCGAAAATTCACAGGCTTTGGCGTTCAGCTCAACGGCAAGATGAAGTTTGACAACAGCCTCAAATCAGATTGGATCATCGGGTTTGACGAAGACCGATCCAATGAGGTTCGACAAGGTGGCACCACCAACTACGGAGAAATCAACTACGCACAAGGCTTGACCCGCAGCGAGCTGGATCGCTCGGTCAACCACGATTATTTTGGGCAAATGAATTGGCATTTGGGCGAACGATGGACGGCAGTGACTGGGCTCAGGCGCAGCGATGTTCAGCTCAATATTGCGGGCTTGCTCAGTTCCAACTCGTATGCGGGTCAAACCAACTACCAAGCGACCAGTCCTGTGCTGGGCTTGACTTGGCACGCCTTGGACACGCTGAACCTTTACGTCAATCAAGGACGAGGATTCGAAACACCCACCTTGGCGGAGACGGCCTACGTGAACAACGCGGGAACGCCTGCATTGGGATTCAACACTGCGCTGCAAGCCTCGCGCAGCTTGCACCAAGAAGTAGGCAGCAAGTGGACACCTACACCTTGGACGCGTTTAGACACGGCGTGGTTTCGCATCACCACCAACAACGAAATCGTGACCCAAATCGCGACAACAAGCGGCACAAGTTACACCAACGCAGCACAAACGTTGCGCCAAGGTTTTGAGGCTGCATGGCGTCAACTGCTGGCCAACAATTGGCGCACGCAACTGTCGCTGACTGCCATGCAAGCCACCTATCAGCAAGGCTACTCCTATGTGAACAGCGGCACGAAAACAGTCTTGGCTGGCAACGCATTGCCTGGCGTTCCTACCAAAGAACTTTATGCTGCGCTGCAGTGGACACAAAAAGGTTTTGGCTCGGTGTCGCAAAAACCCGAATTGGGTTGGAGTGCCACCTTGGAATGGATTGCGCGTTCTTCACTGTGGGCCGATGACTTGAATACCGCCAAAACGAGTGGCTACGGCATTGTCAACGCCCGTGTCAAAGATCGCTTCAAAGTAGGCGAGGCGCAAGTAGAAACTTACGCTGGCGTCGATAACTTGGGCAATAAAAGCTATGTCGGCTCGGTCATCGTGAATCAATCCAATGCGCTTTACTTTGAGCCGGGTTTACCCCGGGGATGGGTGTTGGGCGTTCAAGGTCAAATCAAGTTTTGATCGTTCAGGTGAAGCATGAAATCCAGTTTGTTATTGATCACAGCGTTGTGTTTATCCAATGTGTGGGCGCTATCCGCCCACCAAGTTTTTGCGACCAACGAGGGCAGCCAAGACATTTCTGTCATCGATGGCGCAAGCGATGAAGTCATTGCAACCCTCAAAGATGTGGGCAAGCCACGCGGCTTGACTTTGTGCAAAAACGACAAACGTTTGTATGTCACCAATCAAAAAGATGCCCAACTTTTGGTGATCGATACCACGTCACAAAAAGTAACGCAACGCATTGGTTTGGGTGAATCGCCAGAGGCCGTTTATTGCTCGCCCGATGCCAAGTGGGTGGCTGTGTCTAACGAGGGAAGCAACAGCGTCAGTTTTATTTCCACCACCGAGTTGAAAGAAGTTTTCTCAATTCCTGTCAAAGGAAAAAATCCTGAGCACTCGGTGTTTTCTCCCGATGGGCGCTTGATGTTGGTGTCTGCCGAAGAGGCCGACCAGGTGGATGTGCTCGATGTGGTGAAGCGTCAGCAAATCGGCTCAATCCAAGTCGGCGAACGCCCTCGTGGCATTGCGTTCACACCCGACGGTAAGCGGGCTTTTGTTGCCGTTGAAACGGCCAGCTTGTTGGTGGTGATTGACATGACGCAGCTCAAAGTGGTCGAAAAAATTCAAGTCGGCCAACGCACCAATGGCTTGCTGATGCATCCCAGCGGCAAGGTGGTTTTTGTGACCAACGGTGGCGACGGCACGGTGTCGGTGGTCGATGTGCAATCGCTCAAAGTGTTGGCGCAAGTGCCCGTGGGTCAACGTCCTTGGAACATGTCGATCAACGCAGATGCCAGCAAACTTTATGTGGCAGCTGGGCGCAGTCATGCGGTGGCGGTGGTGGATGCCGTGAATTACAAATTGTTGAAAACCATTGCGGTGGGACGCTTGCCTTGGGGCACTGCCGCCAATTGAATCTTGTAATTGCTGGAGCCTTACTTCATGTCTGAAACACAAAAATACAACCGCGTGGCCATCGTCTTGCATTGGCTGCTGGCCTTGGGTTTATTGGCGCAGCTGTTTTTAGGTTTTTGGATGGAGGGTGTGCCCAAAGACCCGCCTGGCATTCGCGCGGGGTGGTTCAATCTTCACAAATCCATAGGCTTGGTGTTGGCTTTGATCATTGTGCTTCGCGTGATTTGGCGCTTGATGCATGCTGCACCCGAATTGCCAGCGTTGCCCGCGTGGCAAAAAACATTGGCGCATTGGAGCCATCGTTTGCTTTATGTTTGCATGGTGTTGATGCCGATGAGCGGCTTTTTGGGGTCGAGTTTCACGCCGTATCCAATCAAGTTTTTTGGCATGCCGCTGCCGCGTTTATGGGATGCCTCTGCTGACTTGAAAGAGTTGTTTGGCGCCGTGCATACCGCCACGGGTTTTGTCATGGTGGGTTTGGTGGGCTTGCACATTGCAGCTGCCATCTGGCATGCCGTGCGTCGCGATGGTGTGATGCAGCGCATGAGCTTGAAGAAGTCGATGAGTCCGCAACTGGATTGAGCATGACACCCTCCCACCAACACCCCGTGGAGCCTCGGTGGAGAATTGTTGTTGACTGCTTGGTGGCGGTGTGTGTGGTGGCGGTCTTTGCCACTTTGTCTTTGATGTTTCAGTGGTCTGAGACCTTGTTCAAGTGGCTCAAACAGTACGAAATTCTTGATTTGGATGAGCTTGCGCTGAGCATGTTGATGATGCTGTGCTGCTTGACCTGGTTTTCATGGCGTCGCTGGCGTGATGTCCAACATCAATTGGATGCTCGATTTCAACTGCAAACCCAGCGCGATGTGTTGTTCGATCAAAACCGCGAGCTCTCGCAAAAAATTCTGTCTGCGCAAGAAGACGAACGCCGAATTTTGGCGCGTGAATTGCACGATGAAGTGGCGCAAAGCTGCACCGCCATTCGCTACGAAGCCGCATTCATTGCCAAAACGGCGGCTGACCAGTTGCAGCCTGTCGTGGAATGCGCAGCGCGCATTGAAAACCACGCCTTGGCAATGCATCAACTGACGCGCCAAATGCTCAAGCGTTTGCGGCCAGAAAATTTAGACAGTTTGGGCTTTGATCAAGCGTTGCGAACACTGTGCCAGACCTGGGAGCGTCAATTCGGTTTGGTCTGCCATGTCAATCTGGAGGGCGCGCAACACCACGATTTGAGCGATTACGCCAAGATCAGTTTGTACCGTGTTGTGCAAGAAGCGCTGATCAATGTCGCGCGACATGCCCACGCCACGCAAGCGCAGGTCAGTTTGCAAGCCATCCATGCCACTTGGCAGTTGCGCGTTCAAGACAATGGCGTGGGTTTTGATCCCACGCAACGCGGCGCTGGATTGGGTTTGGTGGGAATTCAAGAGCGCATTGCCAGTTTGCAGGGTCAAGCACATTGGCTCAAAACCTTGCCCGGCACGTGTTTGATTTGTGAAATCCCTCGCAAGGTTGCCCAGCCATGATTCGCTTGCTGTTGATCGATGACCATCCTGTTGTGCGCTCAGGCTATCGCCGCTTGCTTGAACTCGATGGCAGCATGTGTGTGATTGCCGAAGCCAATGACGCACAACAAGGCGAAGCGATGTTGAATGTCCATGCGGTGGATGTCGTCATTTCAGACGTGTCCATGCCCGAGGGAGATGTTTGGCGTGTGTTGTCTGCCATCGCCAAAATGCAAACAGCGCCCAAGGTGTTGGTTTGCAGCATGCACGATGACGCAATGTTGGTGCATCGTTGTTTGCAAGCCGGTGCGCAGGGCTTTGTGACAAAAAACTCGCCACCGGATGAATTGATCGCTGCTGTGCAAGCGGTTGATGCCGGGCAACGCTACATCAGCCGAGATGTAGAGCCACTCGCACCTTCGCAGCGCGACGAGTTGCAACGCGTCAACAGCTTGACGCAGCGCGAGCGTGAGGTGTGGCGTTTGTTGTCGCTGGGCATGAGTGCCGCCGAATGCGCAACGGCCTTGAGCTTGAGCCATAAAACGGTGGCCAATTACCAAACCTTGATCAAAGAAAAATTACAAGTCAGCACCACCAGCGCCTTGGTGCGTTTGGCGCAGCGCCATCAATTGAGCGATGCCTTGGCGCTACTTTGAGTAGGCTCGACCGTTCACCGTCAAACCTTGTTCTGAAAATTGTTGGGCTTTGGCCGATCCAATTCCAGAGGTTCTTTGCATCAAATCTGGCCACGATGAAAAAGGGGCTTGCCTGCGAGCCGCAGCAATTTTGCTGCTCAAGCTCGGTCCCATGCCCTTGATGCTGTCGAGTTCGGCCTCGGTAGCGTGGTTGATTTCAAGAGCACCACACCAGGTACTGAAACCGACCAGCAGCGTGGCCCACAAGGTTTGACGCAATACCAAAGCCTTGGCTCACGCTTGGTTGAGTGCCTGCATGTATTGCGTGACGCCCGATGTCACATCGGCAAACACATGGTCACAACCCGTGCTGCGCAAGGCGCTCAGGTCGGCTTGGGTGTAGCACTGGTATTTGCCACGCAGTGCGTCAGGAAACGGCACGTACTCGATCAAGCCAGCGTTGACAGCGCCTTGCAAGTCCAGGGCGTTGTGATCATCGCGCAGGGCATTTACCACCGACAAGGCCACATCGTTGAAAGGTTGAGCGCGGCCTGAACCCAGATTGAAAATCCCGGACTGCTCGGGATGCTCCAAGAACCACAGATTGACCGCCACCACATCGTCGATGAACACGAAGTCGCGCATTTGTGCGCCCGCGTCATAGCCGCCGTATTCGCCAAACAATTTGACTTTGCCCTCGGCCTTGAATTGGTTGAACTGATGAAACGCCACGCTGGCCATGCGACCTTTGTGTTGTTCGCGTGGGCCGTACACGTTGAAGTAGCGAAAGCCCACCACTTGGCGACGCAAGCGTTTGAAGTTTTCACCGCATTCGCGGCGCATGCGCTGGTCAAACAGCAGCTTGGAGTAACCGTAGACGTTCAGCGGCAATTCAAATTCTGGGGTTTCACGAAAGGTGTCGCTGCCGCCGTAGGTTGCAGCGGAGGAGGCGTAAATCAATCGCGTGCCGGCTTGTTGGCAGGTGTTGAACAAATCGCATGACACGCTGTAGTTGTTGTCCATCATGAACTTGCCGTCGCGCTCCATGGTGTCGCTGCACGCGCCTTCATGGAATACCGCTTCGACTTTGCCAAAAGCGTTTTCGGCCAGCAAGTCGTAAAAAACATCTTTGTCCACGTAGTCGGCAATTTTCAGATCGGCCAAATTGCGAAATTTATCACCATCGGTCAAGTCATCGACCGCAATGATGTTGTCAATGCCTTTGGCATTGAGTCCTTTGACAATGTTGCTGCCGATGAATCCGGCAGCGCCTGTGACGACGATTTTCATGACATTAATTCCTCAAAACTCACGGCAGCTGTGCCGAATTTACCCACCACAATGCCGCCTGCTTTGTTGGCCAGCGGCATGGCTTCGCGCAAACTCAAGCCCGATGCCACGCAAGAAGCCAAAGTGGCAATCACGGTGTCGCCTGCGCCGGTGACGTCAAACACCTCGCGCGCTTGCGCGGACACATGCAGTGCGCCTTGTGCATCAAACAAGGTCATGCCTTCTTCGCTGCGGGTGAGCAACAAACTGTTCAATTGCAAAGATTCACGCAAGGCTTGTGCTTTGGTGTGCAATTCTTCTTCGCTGTGCCACTCACCAATGACTTGCTGCAATTCGGCGCGGTTGGGCGTGATGCAACTTGCCCCACGGTAGCGGGTGTAGTCGCTGCCTTTGGGATCGATCAAAACGGATTTATTGACGGCGCGCGCTGCGGCAATCATTTGCGTGATGTGAGCCAAACCGCCTTTGCTGTAATCGGAGAAAAGCACCACATCGTGTTCGGGCAGCAAGCGCATGAAACGATCGGTTTGCGAGGCCAGCACTTCGTTTTGCGGGGTGTTCTCAAAGTCCACCCGCAAAAGTTGTTGCTGGCGGCCGATCACACGCAGTTTGACGGTGGTCTTGAGTTGTGCATCGCGTCCCAAATGTGGCGCAATGCCAGTTTTTGCGACCAACGATTCCAAGATGTGGCTGGCCTCGTCGTCGCCCACCACCGAGAGCAAACTGGCTTGCGAGCCCAGCCCTGCAACGTTGAAGGCCACGTTGGCGCAGCCGCCCAATCGGTTTTCTTCGCGCGTGATGCGCACCACCGGCACCGGCGCTTCGGGACTGATGCGGTCCACGGCGCCATACCAATAGCGATCCAGCATGACATCGCCCACGATCAACACACGGGCTTGTTTGAATTGTTCTTGGGTAGGTTTCATAGTTCTTCGACGCGGCGCGCAGGATAGCTGTCCCAAGCTTGGCAGCCGGGACATTGCCAAAAGTGTTGTGAAGCTTCAAAGCCACAGGCCGCACAGCGGTAGCGTTGCAGCGGCTTGGCTGCGCGTTCCAAGGCGCGCTGGACTTGGGGATGGAATTCTTCGTGCTCGAATTTTTCGTTGGCAATCCACTGCGTGGCTGCAACCAACGAAGGCTCGCGCTCCAAGTGTTTGGCATACAAGCTGCTGGCAATGGCGGGTTGATCCGTTGCCTGTAATTCCACCAACGCATTGAGCACATCCAACGAAGCAACTTGGGCGTAACTTTTCTCAAGCAAACTTTGTGCTTTGGCTTGGCATTGCAGCGTTTTGGACAAGCTCACCAGCGATGTCGCCACCAAGGGCAGGGCAGACGGAATTTGTGCAGCCAAGGCTTCCAGCGTGGCGTAGGCCAGCGCGTTTTGATGGGTGCGCTCGTACATGCGCGCCAAAGCGATGCGTGGACGTGCCGATTGCGGCGCAACCTCGCTGGCTTGCAGCAAGAGCCCAATCACTTGGTCGGCATGCAGTTCGCCGTCCAGTGCCTGCGCTTGTTCGCACAAGTAATGCGCCAAACGCCCCTGAAAACTGCCTTGTTCATTGGCATTGAGTTTTTGCGCCACCACCGACGCCTTGCTCCAGTCGCGCGAACGTTCGTAAATGCTCAGCAGCGCCAAGTGCGCTTGGTTTTGGTGGGCGGTGCCTTCGAGTTTTTCCAGCGCGTCTTCGGCGCGATCCAACAGACCTGCTTTCAAGTAATCCAGTGCCAGCGCATGTTGCGCGCGGTCGCGGTCGGTTTGGGTCAAATCGGCACGCGAGAGCAGGTGTTGGTGAACCCGCACTGCCCGCTCGTATTCCCCGCGACGGCGGAACAAATTGCCCAGCGCAAAGTGCAGCTCGGAGGTGTCTGGATCGTGTTGAACCGCCTCGATGAACGCATCGATGGCCTTGTCTTGCTGTTCGTTGAGCAGGTAGTTCAGCCCTTTGAAATAGGCTTTGGGTGTTTGGCGGTTTTCAAGTTTGAGTTGGCGCAAATCCAGGCGCGAGGCCAACCAGCCCAAACCAAAGGCCAAGGGCAAGCCCAGCAAAATCCAATTCAGATCAAATTCCATGCGGTGTGTCGTTGCTTGAAGAGGTGGCGGTGGGGGCGCTGTTCACAGGTGAGGCATGGGCTTTGAGCGCCAATCGGCGGTGTCGCCACCACCTGGGCACCATGCCCAATACGCCCACGGCAACGCCCAGCACAAAAGCCGATAAAACAATCAACACCAAAGGCGCTTGCCAAACAGTGCCAAAAAAGAAGTGCACCACGGCATCTTCTTGGTTGTTGAGCGCAAAGGCGAACAGGGTAAAAAAAATGGCTGCTTTCAGTATCCACCGAAGCAGCCACATGAGGTTTTTCAAAGCAACTCCTCAGTGACGCTGAGGAATTTTAGCCTTGCCTCTTACTTGACTTGGAGCTCTGACTTGGCCAGCAGTTCTTGCGTGCGCGCACCGACCGCTTCGCGCAGGGCTTTGCCCGGTTTGAAGTGGGGAACGCGTTTTTCAGGAATCGCCACACTTTCGCCTGAACGCGGGTTGCGTCCCATGCGAGGCGGGCGGCGATTGATGGAAAAACTGCCGAATCCACGCAACTCGATGCGGTGCCCGCGCACCAGCGCGTCGCTCATCGCGTCAAGCAAAGTCTTGACGGCGAACTCGGCGTCGCGGTGCGTGAGCTGCCCGAATCGGGCAGCGAGTTCTTCGACCAAGTCGGAGCGTGTCATCAGTTGTTATCGAGCTTTGCGCGCAACAAGGCGCCCAAGCTGGTGGTGCCAGCGTTTTCACGTGAAGACTGTTGGCTCAAAGAAGCCATGGCTTCTTGTTGATCCACTTGGTCTTTGGCTTTGATGGACAACTGGATGTTGCGGGTCTTGCGATCCACATTGGTCACCACAACCGTCACTTCGTCGCCTTCTTTGAGCACGCTGCGAGCGTCTTCCACGCGGTCCACCGAGATTTCGGAGACGCGCAAGTAGCCCAAGATGTCTTCG
>CAIYFE010000173.1 GCA_903925445.1 uncultured Burkholderiales bacterium
AGAGTCTGTCTCGCGGTAGCGGCGTTCCATGTTGACCAAGATGCCTTCAAACGGATGCTTCTTGCTCAATTTTTTGCTGCTGGCGTCCAAGCTGTAGTTGAACTTGATTTCTTCTTCGCCCGAGCCATACAGCAACACGTGTTGCACTTGGGGGCTCAGGTCTTCAAAGGCGGTGTCAATGTCAAAACCGTAATGTTTGGCAATGCTCTCGAGCAGGTTGAAGTAATGCGCATTGCGCCTGTCCCATCCTTTGATCGCGCCGCTGCCCAAGCTCAGGGAGGGGAAAGCCACCACGCGCGTGGGATCGAAAAAGTCTTGGTGTCCCAAGCCATCGCATGCGGGACAAGCGCCCACGGGCGAGTTGAACGAAAACAAACGCGGCTCCAACTCGCTGATGGTGTAGCTGCATTGCGGGCAAGCAAATTTGGCGTTGAAGCTGTGCTCCGTGCCGCTGTCCATCTCCAGGGCAATGGCGCGGCCTTCTGCCAATCGCAGCGCAGCTTCAAAGCTCTCGGCCAAGCGTTGGCGCAAGTTGGCTGGCATGGCGCTAGGGCTGCCTTGCAAGGCAGCGCTGAGCATATCGGCGGGTAGCGTTGGCGCATCTGCTTCGTGGCGCACTTTGATGCGATCGATCACCACGTCGATGTCGTGTTTTTCAGTTTTCTTCAGGACGGGCAAATCGTCGTACTCGAACACCTGATGGCCGATGCGAAACCGGACATAGCCTTGGGCTTGCAAATTGGCAAACACTTCGCTGTATTCGCCCTTGCGGTCGCGCGCCAAGGGCGCCAGCAGCATGATTTTGGTGTCCTCGGGCAAGGCCATCACCGCGTCCACCATTTGCGAGACGCTTTGCGCTTGCAGCGGCAAGTTGTGATCGGGGCAATACGGCGTGCCTGCACGGGCGAACAACAAGCGCAAGTAGTCGTGAATTTCGGTCACCGTGCCCACGGTGGAGCGTGGGTTGTGGCTGGTTGCTTTTTGTTCAATGCTGATGGCGGGCGAGAGGCCCTCGATCAAATCGACATCGGGTTTGTCCAGGCGCCCCAAAAATTGTCGTGCGTAGGCCGACAAACTCTCCACGTAACGACGCTGTCCTTCGGCATACAAGGTGTCAAACGCCAAACTCGACTTGCCCGAGCCCGACAAACCGGTGATGACCACCAGTTGGTTGCGCGGAATGTCCAGGACGATGTTTTTGAGGTTGTGCGTGCGAGCCCCGCGAATGCTGATGTTTCGCATCGCGGAGGGGTGGTGCATGGCTTGGCCCAAATAGGTGCCGTCAGAGGGTGCGTTCACAGGTTGTTCAAATCTAGGTCAACCCACGATGATAGTCCTGCGAATCGATGCCCGCCAGAATGCGGGACAATCAGTTTTGTGACTTTCAATCCCACCCCCGATTCCGAACTCGATGCCAGCCCAGCCATGACGCCCATTGAGCGGCGTGCCAGCGGCACCTTGGCTTTTATTTTTGCCCTGCGCATGTTGGGCTTGTTTTTGGTTTTGCCAGTGTTCGCCCTCGAAGCACGCAAATACCCAGGCAGCGATGACCCCGTGATGATCGGCTTGGCCATGGGCATTTACGGCCTGACTCAAGGCGTTTTGCAAATCCCCTACGGATTGGCCTCGGATCGATTCGGACGCAAACGCGTGATTGTGTTGGGTTTGCTCATTTTTGCGGCCGGTAGCTTGCTGGCCGCTTGTGCCGATAGTTTGATGGGCTTGCTGGCGGGTCGCGCTTTGCAAGGCGCTGGCGCGATTTCTGCTGCCGTGACCGCCTTGTTGGCCGACTTGACACGCGACCAAGTTCGCACCAAAGCCATGGCGCTGGTGGGTGCCAGCATTGGCTTGATGTTCGCGGTGTCTTTGGTGTTGTCGCCGTTTTTGGCTGGTTATGTGGGCTTGTCGGGGCTGTTTTTGATCACCGCAAGCCTGGCTGTGGTGGGGGCTGGCGTGGTCATTTGGGTGGTGCCAGCCGAGCCTTTGATTCACACAGATCCGCAACGCGGCGGGCTGCTTTTGGTGCTCAAAAATGTGGCGTTGTTGCGCTTGAACTTAGGCGTGTTTGTGTTGCACGCGGTGCAATTGGCCATGTGGGTGTCGATTCCCGCATTTTTGGTCAGTGCTGGCTTGCCCAAAGACCAGCATTGGCAGATTTACTTGCCTGCTGTGCTGGGCTCCTTTGTTTTGATGGGCGGTTTGTTTACCCTGGAGCGGCGCGGGTATTTGCGCGCGGTGTTTTTGAGCGCCATTGGCTTGATTGCTGTGGTTCAACTGGTGTTGTTGTGGCTGACTTCGGGCTCGCCCAGCGTTGCGCAAATGGGCTGGATTTTGTTTGCCTTTTTCTGCGGCTTCAACGTTTTAGAGGCCACGCAGCCCAGTTTGGTTTCCCGTTTGGCGCCCTTGACTTCTCGGGGCGCTGCTATGGGGGTTTACAACACATTGCAGTCGCTGGGATTTTTTGCCGGCGGCTTGATGGGCGGGCGCGTCGTCAAGAGCTACGGATCACAGGGGCTGTTCTTGGCTTGTGCGGTCTTGATGCTGATTTGGCTGGCCGCCGCTTGGTCAATGGCCGCCCCGGCGCGACAGACGCCATAATTGACGCTTCTCTGGAGGAATTTTCATCATGGCATCCGTCAACAAAGTCATTCTCGTCGGCAACTGTGGTCGCGACCCCGAAGTGCGCTATTTGCCCAGCGGTCAAGCCGTGGCCAATGTCAGCATTGCCACATCGACCCGCCGCAAGGACAAAAACACCGGCGAGATGGTGGACGACACCCAATGGCACCGCGTGACTTTTTATGACCGACTGGCCGAAATCGCAGGTGAATACGTCAAAAAAGGCCGTCCGATTTACGTCGAAGGTCGCCTCAAGTACGGCACCTACACCGACAAAACCACGGGCGTAGAGAAAAACACGGTCGACATCATCGCCACCGAATTGCAACTGTTGGGTGGGCGCGAAGGCATGGGCAACCCCAACGCGGGCGGCGGTGAAGAAGGCGGCTACAGCCGACCCGCTGCGGCACGTCCAGCCGCTCCAGCAGCCGCACCGCAACGCGCTGCGGCTGCCCCTGCACGCAGCAATTTTGACGACATGGATGACGACATCCCGTTTTGATTCAGCGCAGCGCCAACAAAAAACGCCCCAGCAGGGGCGTTTTTTTTAGGTCAAATCCAACTTAAAACGTGGCACGAACGCGCATGTTCAGGCGTCTTTCGTGGCTTTGCGTGCCATCAAAACCCAAACGCGTGCCGCGCTCTAGTTCGACCCCTGTTTCAACATTGCGTGCCACGGTAAAAAAGGTGTTGAGCTGGTATTGGCTCAAGCCTTTGTTGTTGGTGGTACCGCCACTGGTGGGTTGGTCGCCAAAACGCATGTTGGCGTACACCAAGTTGGAGCGGGCTTTGTCATTCCAAGGATGGGCATAGCCCAGGTGATACGCGGTGGTTTTGAAGGTTTGAATTTCTTTGCCATCGTCAAACGCACCTTGCTTGTACGCGCCCCATTGGTAACGCCCGGCGCCCACACCTCGGTAAACACCGTAAACCAAGGTGTCGTTGTTGAGTTTGTAGCTGCCTGACACGCCAAGCAGGCCGCCGGTTTTGCTGTGCGAGGTCAGCCCGTTATCAAACACATAGCGGTGTGCCAGTGCCACGGCGGCCACGTGTCCTTGCGCTGTGGGCTGATGAAAACGCAGCGTCACATCGGGCAAGTTGCCAATGCCGTTGGTGACTTTGTCTTTTTCGGTGATGTTGGGCAGCGGGTTTTCCAAGGCCATGCTGAAGGCGGCGCGTTCGCCCACTTTTTGCGTCCAACGCAGTTGGGCTTGGCGAACGCCGGGGCTGGTCAGGGGCGCGTTGTTTTCGACCGTATCGGGAGCCGATGCGGCGTCGTAAGCGTTGCTGTAGGTTTGACCCACCAGCCAAGTCTCTGATTGGATATAGGCATGGCGCAAGTTCAAGGAGGTGTAAGGTCCCGAATGAACGTTGGTATCGGTGGTGCCGCCAAAGTCAGCTTCGACCAAGTAGTTGATCGAGGGGTCCACCATTTGACCTTTGATGCCAAAGCGAGACAGCCGTGCCGTGGTGTAGAGCCCGCCTCGGGGGCCTTTGTCAGAGGGCGCAACCGACAAGTAACTGGCCCAAGTTTGAGAGTTGCTGGGGCTGGCCTCGTACACCCCGTTGACTTGAATAAACCCGTAAATGGTGGCTGAACCAAGGGTTGTTTTTTCTTCTGCGGCCCAAGCCAATTGAGGAACCATCAAACTCGTGACGGCGCTCAGGACTGCCGCCGTTTTTTTTCCAATAACCAAAATATTTCTCCATGTGAAAGTGCGAACAAACTGAAATAATTACTTAAAAAGTATTCATTTCAGAGCGCGACTCTACATGAGCTATATGTCAGGAAATAGCGGATAACCACATCAAGCGTGCGCGATCACGCCACCGCCCAAGCAAACATCACCGTCATAAATCACCGCCGACTGACCCGGCGTGACGGCCCATTGCGGGGCATCAAATTCAAGCACCAGTTGGCCTTGGGCGTTGTAATCGAGCGTGCAGGCTGCATCGGTTTGTCGATAGCGCGTTTTGGCGGCATAGCGTCCCGGCGCGGGCGAGGAAGGCGCGCACCAACTCAAATCGTCTGCTTGCAAATGCGCTGACAGCAGCCACGGATGGTCATGCCCTTGCACCACAAACAAGGTGTTGGTCTGCATGTCTTTGCGTGCCACAAACCAAGGCGCGTGTTCGCCGCCACCGCGTTGAGCACCTTTTTCTTTGATGCCCCCAATGCCCAAGCCTTGGCGCTGACCCAAGGTGTAAAAACTCAGGCCGACGTGCTTGCCAATTTGGCGGCCTTTTTCGTCTTTGATTGGACCGGGTTGGTTGGCGATGTAGCGGTTCAAAAATTCACGAAATGGCCGTTCGCCGATGAAGCAAATGCCCGTGGAGTCTTTCTTTTTGGCGTTGGGTAAACCAATTTCTGTGGCGATGCGGCGCACTTCGGTTTTGTGCAACTCGCCCACTGGAAACAAAGTCTTGGACAGTTGGGCTTGGTTGAGGCGATGCAAGAAATAGCTTTGGTCTTTGCTGGGGTCGAGCCCTTTGAGCAATTGAAATTCACCGCTGATTTCGCGCACACGCGCGTAGTGACCCGTGGCAATTTTTTCAGCGCCCAAGCGCATGGCATGGTCCAAAAAGGCTTTGAATTTGATTTCAGCGTTGCACAAAATGTCTGGGTTGGGCGTGCGTCCGCCTTGGTACTCGCGTAAAAACTCGGCAAACACGCGGTCTTTGTATTCCGAGGCAAAGTTGACGTGTTCGATCTCAATGCCAATCACATCGGCCACGGCTGCGGCATCGACAAAGTCGATGTTGGACGCGCAGTATTCGCTGTCGTCGTCATCTTCCCAGTTCTTCATGAAAATGCCGACCACCTCGTAGCCTTGTTGTTTGAGCAGGTAGGCGCTCACGGCAGAGTCCACGCCGCCGCTCAACCCGACCACCACGCGCTGTTTATTGGTCATGGCGTGTCAGTGCCACAGGCGATGCAACGCTGGCATCGGTGTAGATCAAGTCCAGTGGATACCGCTGCCCCGCTTGGTGGTCTTGTACGCACCGAAGCACCAAAGGGCTGCGCAGTCGATGGACGTTGTCTGCGATTTCTTGTGGGCTCATCCACACGGTGCGTTCAATGCCTTGATCCAGCGTTGCGCCAACCACGGCCTCACCTAAGTCGCCACAAAAAGCAAAGCGCATGTAGGTGACGTCTTCGCTGGGCGCATCCGCGCGCGCAGGGCGTTGAAAACGCGACATGTACACGCCCACCAAATGCGTGGGGGCAAAGCGATGCGTGGTTTCTTCGAAAGCTTCGCGAGCGCAGCCGTCCACCGGCGATTCGCCTTCGTCCAGGTGACCCGCGGGGTTGTTCAGCCGCAGGCCCTCGGGGGTGTGTTCTTCAACAAGCAAGTAGCGGCCATCGCGCTCAATGATGGCGGCAACGGTGACGCTTGGTTTCCAACGTGTAGTCATCCCTCAATTATCGCTATCGGGTATGCCCATCCCATAGGAGCGGATGACTTGGTGTAACCTTTCATCAGTCTGACGTCAGATCGGCACACATTCAGCATCAGGAGACAGTACATGCTCATAGGCGTTCCCAGCGAGACGCTCGCCGGAGAAAACCGTGTGGCGGCAACGCCCGAAACGGTCAAAAAACTCATCGCGCAAGGCCACAGTTTGCGCGTGCAACAAGGCGCTGGCGTGCGCGCCAGCGTGCCTGATGCGGCTTATGCCGCGGTGGGAGCCCAGCTCGTTGAAGCCTCGGCTGCTTGGCAATGCGACATCGTGCTCAAAGTGCGTGCCCCCAGCGCAGCAGAAACCCAATACATCCAATCAGGCAGCGCCGTCATTGGCATGCTCGAACCCTTCAACGCCGAAGGCTTGCAGCGCTTGGCCAGTGCGGGCGCAACAGGTTTTGCGTTAGAAGCTGCGCCTCGCACCACGCGCGCCCAAAGCATGGACGTTTTGTCCAGCCAAGCCAACATTGCTGGCTACAAAGCCATCATGTTGGCGGCTGACAAATACCAGCGCTTTTTCCCCATGTTGATGACCGCGGCAGGCACGGTCAAGGCCGCTCGCGTGGTCATCTTGGGCGTTGGCGTGGCAGGTTTGCAAGCCATTGCAACTGCCAAACGGTTGGGCGCCGTCATTGAAGCCACCGATGTGCGCCCCAGCGTCAAAGAACAAGTGGAATCTTTGGGCGCCAAGTTCATTGACGTGCCCTTTGAAACACAAGAAGAAAAAGACGCCGCCGAAGGCGTAGGCGGCTATGCCCGGCCCATGCCCCAAGCGTGGTTGGATCGCCAAAAAATAGAAGTCGCCAAACGCGTGGCTCAAGCCGATGTGGTCATCACCACCGCCTTGATTCCAGGCCGTGCAGCGCCAGTGCTGGTCACCGAGGAAATGGTCAAGGCCATGAAGCCGGGCGCCGTGATTGTGGACATTGCAGCAGGCAAAGGCGCCGACGGCGTGGGGGGCAACTGTCCGCTCACGCAGGCTGATCAAACCGTCATCAAGCACGGCGTGATCTTGGTGGGTGAAACCAACTTACCCGCCTTGGTTGCAGCGGACGCCAGCGCGTTGTATGCCCGCAATGTGCTCGATTTCATGAAACTCATCGTCAACAAAGAGGGCGCGTTGCACATCGACTTAGATGACGACATCGTGGCCGCCTGTTTGGTCACCCGCGATGGCGCGGTGGTGAAAAAGTAAATTCAAGGACTGCACACATGGAAGCTGTTTCACACACCCTCATCAACCTCACCATTTTTGTGTTGGCCATTTACGTGGGCTACCACGTGGTCTGGAACGTCACGCCCGCTTTGCACACGCCGTTGATGGCGGTGACCAATGCGGTGTCGGCGATTGTCATTGTTGGCGCGATGTTGGCGGCTGCCATGACGCAAACGCCGCTGGGTAAATTCATGGGCGTTGGCGCTGTGGCCTTGGCCGCGGTCAATGTATTTGGCGGCTTCATGGTCACGCGGCGTATGTTGGAGATGTTTCGCAAAAAAGACAAAAAAGCCTCAACCCAAGGAGGCGCGCAATGAATACCGTCGTTGCTAGCTTAAGCTTTGTCAGCATGAATTTGGTGACCTTGCTGTACTTGGTGGCCAGCGTGTGCTTCATCCAAGCGCTCAAAGGTTTGAGCCATCCCACGACCTCGATCCGAGGCAATTTGTTTGGCATGGTGGGCATGACCATTGCGGTGCTCACCACCGCGGCTTTGATCATCAAACTGTCTGGCTCTACCTTGGGCATGGCTTGGGTGTTGCTGGGCTTGGTGTTGGGTGGCGGATTGGGCACAGTCATGGCTCAGCGTGTCGAGATGACCAAGATGCCCGAGTTGGTGGCTTTCATGCACAGCATGATTGGCTTGGCTGCGGTGTTCATTGCCGTGGCTGCGGTGACCGAGCCGTGGGCATTTGGCATAACGCCCCCGCCACAAGAGTTGGTCAGCGGTGCGCAAACCAGCAGCGGCTTGTTGATCACCGAGATGATTCAACGCATGCCCATTCCAGCTGGTAATCGACTGGAATTGTTTTTGGGCGCCGCCATTGGCGCCATCACTTTCAGTGGTTCGGTGATTGCCTTTGGCAAGCTGTCGGGCAAATACAAATTTCGCCTGTTCCAAGGCGCACCGGTCAGCTTTGCGGGACAGCATTTGCTCAACTTGGTGTTGGGTTTGGTGACCGTGGGCTTGGGCTTGTTTTTTGTGGCCACCGAAAACTGGACAGCCTTTTTGGCCATGATCGCTTTGTCGTTTGTCATGGGCGTGCTCATCATCATCCCCATTGGCGGCGCTGACATGCCGGTGGTGGTGTCCATGCTCAACAGCTACTCGGGTTGGGCTGCAGCGGGCATTGGGTTTTCGCTCAACAACAGCATGCTCATCATTGCAGGCTCGTTGGTGGGCAGCTCGGGCGCGATCTTGAGCTACATCATGTGCAAAGCGATGAACCGCTCGTTTTTCAGTGTCATCTTGGGCGGCTTTGGTGCCGAAGCTTCTACCAGCGCCACCGGTGGGCAAGAGCAACGCCCCGTCAAAAGCGGCAGCGCCGATGATGCCGCCTACATCTTGGCCAACGCCGAAACCGTGGTCATCGTGCCGGGCTACGGATTGGCGGTCGCGCGTGCGCAACACGCGGTCAACGAGTTGGCTGAAAAGCTCATGCACAAGGGCATCACCGTTAAATATGCGATTCACCCCGTGGCAGGGCGTATGCCAGGCCACATGAATGTGCTGTTGGCCGAGGCCGAAGTGCCATACGACCAAGTGTTTGAAATGGAAGACATCAACGGCGAGTTCGGGCAAGCCGATGTGGCCATCATCTTGGGCGCCAACGACGTGGTCAACCCGGCGGCGCTGCAAAAAGGCTCGCCCATTTACGGCATGCCCATTTTGGAGGCCTACAAAGCCAAAACCATCATCGTGAACAAACGCTCGATGGCGGCGGGTTACGCTGGGTTGGATAATGAGCTCTTTTACATGGACAAAACCATGATGGTCTTTGGCGACGCCAAAAAGGTGGTCGAAGACATGGTGAAAGCAGTTGAATGAGTTTGAATGCGCGACCTTGGTTGAGTGAGTACACCCCGGGCATCCCCGCCGACATTGATCCCGATGCCTACCCCTCGCTGGTCGCGTTGCTGCAAGAGTGCTTTGAAAAATACGCCACTCGCACAGCCTTCAGTTTTCTTGGCCATGACCTGACTTACGCCGAGCTGAATCGCTTGAGTCAAGCCTTCGCTGCTTATTTGCAGGCCTTGGGCTTACAGCGCGGCGATCGGGTGGGCATCATGTTGCCCAATGTGTTGCAGTACCCCATTGTGGTGGCAGCAATTTTGCGAGCTGGCTTGGTGGTGGTGAACATCAACCCGCTTTACACCCCGCGCGAGTTGGAACACCAGCTCAAAGACTCAGGCGCACGTGCCGTGATCATCTTGGAAAACTTTGCCGCCACGCTGCAAAGCTGTTTGAACAAAACCGCCGTCCAGCATGTCGTGTTGTGCGCGATGGGCGACTCTGTGGGCTGGTTCAAAGGGACGCTGGTCAATTACGTGGTGCGTCGGGTCAAGAAAATGGTGCCACCGTTTCACTTGCCCAAAGCGGTTCGCTTTGCCAAAGCATTGGCCCTTGGTGAACGCGCCAGTTTGACCTCCCCCGTCGTGGCAAGCGACGACCTGGCAGTTTTGCAATACACCGGTGGCACCACAGGCGTTGCCAAAGGCGCGGAATTGCTGCATCGCAACTTGGTGGCCAATACCTTGCAAGCCCACGTTTGGAATTGGCCTGCCATGCAACGCCATCCCCAAGACGAGCCCTTGCAGTTTGTTTGCGCCTTGCCGCTGTATCACATCTTCGCGTTCACGGTGAACATGATGCTGCCCTTGCGCATGGGCGCGCGCGTGATCTTGATTCCCAACCCCAGAGACTTGAACGCGGTCATCAAAGAACTGTCCAAGTACCGCATTCATATTTTTCCGGCCGTCAATACGCTTTTTAACGCGTTGCTCAACCACCCCGACTTTGATCGCGTCGATTGGTCGCATTTGGTCGTGTCCTTGGGCGGAGGAACCGCCGTGCAAAGCTCGGTGGCCAAGCGTTGGTTGGAACGCACGGGTTGCCCCATCTGCGAAGGCTATGGCCTGTCCGAAACCAGTCCGGTGGTGAGTTGCAACTTGGTGTTGGACAAGACGTTCACCAACACCATCGGTTTGCCCATGTCCAGCACCGAAATGAAAATCATCGATGACGATGGCCACGACGTGCCCGTGGGGCAGCCGGGCGAAATCGCCATTCGCGGGCCACAGGTCATGGCAGGTTATTGGCAGCGCCCCGATGAAACCGCGCGCGCCATGACGAGCGACGGTTATTTCAAAACGGGCGACATTGGCGTGATGGACGACCGAGGCTACTTTCGCATCGTTGACCGCAAAAAAGACACCATTTTGGTCAGCGGCTTCAACGTCTACCCCAACGAAGTCGAAGAAGTGGTGAGCGAGCTGCCCGGCGTGCTCGAGTGCGCCGTCATTGGTGTGCCCGATGAACGCACGGGCGAAGCCGTCAAATTGGTCGTGGTCAAAAAAGACCCCGAATTGACCGAAGCGCAGTTGCGTGAGCACTGTCGGCACAACCTCACCAACTACAAAAATCCTCGTTGGATCGAGTTTCGCCGCGACTTGCCCAAAACGCCCATTGGCAAAGTTCTGCGCCGAGAGTTGCGAAACAAACCATGAGCCGCATTGCCTTGATCAGTGCCATGCACGAAGAGCTGGCGGCTGTGCTCCAACGCATGCCAGACGAGCAAAAAACGCTCCACGCGGGGCGTGAGTTTTGGCTCGGTCATTGGCATGGCCATGAGGTCGTCGCGGTGCTCTCGCGCATCGGCAAGGTGGCCGCAGCCACCACAGCGACCGCGCTGATCGAACGGTTTGACGTCACGCGCATGATCTTCACGGGCGTTGCCGGCGGCTTGGCGTCCCAGATCAAAGTCGGCGATGTGGTCGTGGCCAAAGACTTTTTGCAACACGACATGGACGCTTCGCCCATTTTCCCGCGCCATGAAATTCCGCTGACGGGCAAGAGCCGTTTTCCAGCCGATCCAACGCTCAGCGTCGCGCTGTTGGCCGCGTCGCAAGGCGCGTTGGCCGATTTGCGCGCTGACTTGCGGCCTGAGCATGGGTTGGGCATCGACTTTGAAGCCGCTCAAATTCATCACGGCCTGATCATCAGTGGCGACCGCTTTGTGTCGCAAAGCCATGAAAGTGCGCAACTGCAGCAACGCCTGCCGGACGCCTTGGCGGTTGAAATGGAATGCGCCGCCATCGCACAAGTTTGCGCAGATTACGACGTGCCCTTGGCGGCAGTTCGCTCAATTTCAGACCGCGCGGACGATGCCGCGCATCAAGACTTTGCGCGTTTCATCGAGCACATCGCCAGTCGATTCAGTGCCGCAGTCTTGGACAGACTGCTGGCAGACTTGCCCCGCTGAATTGGCGACTACTTGAGCCAACCGCGACGACGGAAATACCACATCGGAACCAAAGCGCTGGCAACCATCAACGCCAGCGCAAAAGGGTATCCCCAGCTTTGGTTGAGCTCGGGCATGTTGGCAAAGTTCATGCCGTAAATGCTGGCGATCAAAGTCGGTGGCAGCAAAGCCACGCTGGCCACCGAGAAGATTTTGATGATCTTGTTTTGGTTGATGTTGATGAAACCCACGGTCGCATCCATCAAGAAGTTGATCTTGTCAAACAAAAACGCGGTGTGGTTGTCCAGTGATTCAATGTCGCGCAGAATTTGCCGCGCTTCTTCAAACTGGTCGGCATTCAACATGCGCGAACGCATCATGAAACTGACCGCACGGCGCGTGTCCATGACGTTGCGCCGAATGCGTCCATTCAAGTCTTCTTGGCGCGCAATCGCGCCCAGCACTTCGCCCGCCAATTCGTCGGTGACATCGCCCGACAGCACTTTTTTGCCTGCAATTTCAAGCTGGTCGTAAATCGCTTCCAGCGTGTCGGCGGAGTATTCGGCGTCGGCGTCAAACAGCTTGAGCAGCACTTCTTTGGCGTCGTCGATCAAACCCGGCGCACGGCGCGCACGCAAGCGCAGCAGGCGAAACACCGGCACGTCTTCATCGTGGATAGAGAACAAAACACCGTGGCTGCGCAGCGCATCGTTGTTTTGGTTCAAGATAAAGGCCACCCGCACGGTGCGTGGCTCGTCTTCGTTGGCGATCAAAAAGTCGCTGCGAATGTGCAACTCGCCGTTGTCTTCTTCGTAAAAACGCGCCGATTCTTCGATGTCTTCGTCCATCGCGTCTTCGGGAATGGACAAGCCGTAATACTGCTTGATCCAGCGTTTTTCTTCGAGGGTAGGCGACTCTAAATCGACCCAAATGGGCTGAAAGCGTGAGAGCTCTTCCAGCGATTCAATTTCTTCTTGAAACAGCCGACCATTGGCCAGCGAAAAAATATTGAGCATGGCATTCCTTTCGCGAGGTGCGCGTCAGTTCGAAAAATAGGAAATAAGTACGCTTTCGAATCTGAACCGCCTGCGAGCAGCCACTTTAAGACCCGAAAGCTACCGACTAGGGTAGGTTTCCAAGGAGATTGCTCCAGAGTTGAGTTGGACTGGATTATGGCACCTGACGGCGGCGTAGGTGGGTTGTCCCTAGGTAAATTTTGAGCAATTCTTGAGCTTAGGCCATTGCTTTTTAGGAACCACCAAGGCATAGTGAAACTGCCATTCAACAACAAGGAGGGTTTTTATGAACTTGACGATCAGCGGCCACCACTTAGAAGTTACGCCTGCATTGCGTAGCTACGTGACAGACAAGCTCGATCGCATCACGCGACATTTTGACCAAGTGGTCGATGTCCGAGTGCTGTTGAGCATCGAAAATCAAACCGAGAAAGAAGGCCGCCAAAAAGCTGAGTGCAATATTCACGTCAAAGGCAGCGACATGTTTGCCGAAAGTGCCAATGCCGATTTGTACGCAGCCGTAGACGATTTGGTAGACAAACTCGACCGCCAAGTCGTGCGCTTCAAAGACCGTCAAAAAGACCACCACCACACAGGCCACAAGCGCTTGATGTAAGTCGCGTATCGCAGCAAAAAAACCGCCACCTTGGATTGATCGTCATTTTGGTAAGTTTTGCGACGGGTGCATAATCTGCGGCCAACCATGAATCGACTTGCCGCCATCCTTCCACCAGAACAAGTTCTGGTCCATCTTGAGGTCACAAGCAAGAAACGCGCTTTTGAAGAAGCGGGTCTTTTGTTTGAAAGCCTTCATGGGCTCAACCGTGCCTTGGTCGCGGACAGCCTGTTTGCGCGCGAGCGTTTGGGCTCCACGGGATTGGGTCATGGCGTGGCGATTCCTCATGGACGCATCAAGGGGCTGAAGTCGCCCATGGCGGCGGTGTGCCAACTGGCAGCGCCCATTGGCTTTGATGCGCCTGATGAGCAACCTGTGAAGTTGCTCATTTTCTTGTTGGTGCCTGAAGCTTCGACACAAAAGCATCTCGAAATCTTGTCTGAAATTGCCGAACTGCTCAGCGACAGCGGCTTGCGTGAAAAAATCAAATCTTGCGACGAC